>NZ_PJDK01000012.1:0-88868 GCF_002837615.1 Klebsiella sp. X1-16S-Nf21 | reverse complement strand
TATTTGCCGTTTTGCATTCGGCAATTGACCGTTTCTCTCCCGCGCATCATATTGATGCCAGATACGCACAGCTGTTAACAGAAGCCCGCGACAAGGGGGTGGAAATTCTCGCCTGGAAGGCGGAACTTTCTACGACGAAGATGACTCTGAATAAGCCGATTGCCGTGGTGTTAAACCCCGGGAAATAAGTGGCTAAATAGTGTTCGGGTCGCAAGCGCGAATACGCTTTTCTTCACAGGGTTGTCAAGTGTAACGTTTAGATAATTGCTATCCGGAAAAGCATCTGCTATTTATAGCGGCCTGATTTTCCCCCACATGGGGATCGATAGTGCGTGTTAAGGAGAAGCAACATGCAAGAAGGGCAAAACCGTAAAACATCGTCCCTGAGTATTCTCGCCATCGCTGGGGTGGAGCCGTACCAAGAGAAACCGGGCGAAGAGTATATGAACGAAGCCCAGCTGGCGCACTTCAAGCGTATTCTTGAAGCATGGCGTAATCAACTCAGGGATGAAGTGGATCGCACCGTAACGCACATGCAGGATGAAGCTGCCAACTTCCCGGATCCGGTAGACCGTGCCGCCCAGGAGGAAGAGTTCAGCCTGGAACTGCGTAACCGCGACCGCGAACGTAAACTGATCAAAAAGATCGAGAAAACGCTGAAAAAAGTTGAAGATGAAGACTTCGGCTACTGCGAATCCTGCGGCGTGGAGATCGGCATTCGCCGTCTGGAAGCGCGTCCGACTGCGGATCTGTGCATTGACTGCAAAACCCTGGCGGAAATTCGCGAAAAACAGATGGCGGGCTAATCCCCTGCTGCCTCACTCTCTGGCGGGAGTCTCTCCCGCCTGGTTCTGTTGTCCGTAACATGACTGACTCACGCTATATTGGGCGCTTTGCTCCCTCCCCCTCCGGTGAACTCCACTTCGGCTCTTTGATTGCCGCGCTCGGCAGCTACCTGCAAGCCCGCGCGAACCAGGGTATCTGGCGCGTTCGTATTGAAGATATCGACCCGCCGCGCGAAGTCCCCGGGGCCGCCGACACCATTCTGCGCCAGCTTGACCACTACGGTCTGCACTGGGACGGCGACGTGCTCTGGCAGTCGCAACGACATGAAGCTTACCGCGAGGCGCTGGCCTGGCTGGGTGAACAAGGGCTGAGCTATTACTGCACCTGCACCCGCGCGCGGATCCATGCCGTAGGCGGGATCTACGATGGTCACTGCCGCGACCTCGGGCTGGGGGCGGAAAACGCCGCGCTGCGCCTGCGCCAGACCCGTCCGGTGCTGCAGTTCACCGATCGCCTGCACGGTACGCTCATCGCCAATGAGCCGCTGGCGCGCGAGGATTTTATTATCCACCGTCGCGACGGCCTGTTTGCCTACAACCTGGCGGTGGTGGTTGATGACCACTTTCAGGGGATCACCGAGATCGTCCGCGGCGCTGACCTGATTGAGCCGACGGTCCGGCAGATTTCACTGTATCAGCATTTTGGCTGGCAGGCGCCGGACTACCTCCATCTGCCGCTGGCCCTCAATGCTGACGGGAATAAACTCTCTAAACAAAACCACGCACCGGCGCTGCCGGAAGGCGATCCGCGCCCCGAAATTGTCCGGGCGCTCCGGTTTCTTAATCAGGACATCGCCCAGGACTGGCAAGCCCTGAGCATGGACGATTTACTCAGTCAGGCCGTCGCCAACTGGCAGCCCGCAAAAATCGAGCATTCTCAAATGGCTCCCGCTGAGCTATGATTAGCCGCTATTTTTATACTGTACAGTTGATCTGAAGTCCGTCTGACACTACGAGGTGCACCATTTTTACCCGAGTCGCTAATTTTTGCCGTAAGGTGCTAAGCCGTGAGGAGCGCGAGGCAGAAGCCGCCGTCGAACCCATGCCTATGACGGTGATCCCGCGTGAGCAGCATGCTATTTCCCGCAAAGATATCAGTGAAAACGCCCTCAAGGTCATGTACCGCCTCAACAAGGCAGGCTACGAATCCTGGCTGGTCGGCGGCGGTGTCCGCGACCTGCTGCTTGGCAAAAAGCCGAAAGATTTTGACGTCACCACCAACGCCACACCGGATCAGGTGCGCAAGCTGTTCCGCAACTGCCGTCTGGTCGGGCGACGTTTCCGCCTGGCGCACGTCATGTTCGGGCCGGAAATCATTGAAGTGGCCACCTTCCGCGGCCACCACGAAGGGCACACCACCGATCGCGTGACCTCCCAGCAGGGCCAGAATGGCATGCTGCTGCGGGATAACATCTTCGGCTCGATCGAAGAGGATGCCCAGCGTCGCGACTTCACCATCAATAGCCTTTATTACAGCGTGGCTGACTTTACCGTTCGCGACTACGTCGGCGGCATGAAGGATCTGCAGGACGGCGTGATCCGCCTGATCGGCAATCCGGAAACCCGCTATCGCGAAGATCCGGTACGCATGCTGCGCGCGGTGCGCTTTGCCGCCAAGCTGGATATGCGTATCAGCCCGGAAACGGCTGAACCGCTGCCGCGCCTGGCCACCCTGCTCCACGACGTGCCGCCGGCACGCCTGTTCGAAGAGGTGCTTAAGCTGCTGCAGGCCGGGTATGGCTACCAGACCTACATGCTGCTGCGCGAATACAACCTGTTCCAGCCGCTGTTCCCGACCATCACCCGCTACTTTACCGAGCGCGGTGACAGCCCGATGGAACGGATCATCAGCCAGGTACTGAAGAACACCGATAACCGCATTCATAACGACATGCGCGTCAATCCGGCCTTCCTCTTCGCGGTGATGTTCTGGTATCCGCTGCTGGAGACGGCGCAAAAAATCGCCCAGGAGAGCGGCCTGGCGTACTACGACGCCTTCGCTCTGGCGATGAACGATGTCCTGGACGAAGCCTGCCGTACGCTGGCGATCCCTAAACGCATCACTACCCTTATTCGTGATATCTGGCAGCTGCAGCTGCGCATGTCCCGTCGCCAGGGCAAACGCGCCTGGAAACTGATGGAGCATCCGAAATTCCGTGCCGCCTACGATCTGCTGGAGCTGCGCGCCGGGGCGGAAAACAACAGCGAACTGCAGCGTCTGACCAAATGGTGGGGCGAATTCCAGGTCGCCGCGCCGCCGGAACAAAAAGACATGCTCAACGACCTCGGGGACGATCCGGCGCCACGCCGTCGCCACCGTCGTCCGCGCAAACGCGCGCCGCGTCAGGGTAACGCATGACCCTGGTCTATATCGCGCTTGGCAGTAACCTTGCTTCTCCGCTGGAGCAGGTGCAGGCAGCCATCCGCGCGCTGGGCGATATTCCGCACAGCCGCGTGGTGAACGTCTCTTCGTTCTACCGCACGCCGCCGCTGGGCCCGCAGGATCAGCCGGACTATCTCAACGCCGCCGTCGCGCTGGAAACCACCCTGGCGCCCGATGCGCTGCTCGATCACACTCAGCGCATCGAGCTGCAGCAGGGTCGGGTGCGCAAAGCTGAACGCTGGGGACCGCGCACGCTCGACCTCGACATCATGCTGTTTGGCGATGAGGTCATCAATAGCCCGCGCCTGACCGTTCCGCACTATGATATGAAAAACCGCGGCTTTATGCTCTGGCCGCTGTTCGAGATCGCTCCGGATCTCCATTTTCCTGACGGCCCTGCGCTGCGCGCCGTGCTGGATGATCTGGGCGCGGAAAAACCCGCGAGCTGGTAATCCCCTCTCCTTTTTTAGCATTTGCGGCGATCGTCGTAATCGGTTGCCCAAAATCATTGCCCCTCTGAATGCTGCTGTTAGAATGCCGGTTAATATGACTTTCATCATCAGGAAATGTTATGAAACCGACCACCATTGCCCTGCTGCAGAAATGCAAACAGGAAAAGAAGCGCTTTGCCACCATTACCGCCTACGACCATAGCTTCGCGAAGCTGTTCGCCGATGAAGGCATTAATGTGCTGCTGGTGGGCGATTCCCTGGGAATGACGGTACAGGGTCACGACTCCACCCTGCCGGTCACCGTGGAAGATATCGCCTATCACACCCGCGCCGTCCGCCGCGGTGCGCCGAACAGCCTGCTGCTTGCCGACCTGCCGTTCATGGCCTATGCCACCCCCGAACAGACCTTCGAAAATGCGGCCATCGTGATGCGCGCTGGCGCCAATATGGTCAAACTCGAAGGCGGCGCCTGGCTGGCCGATACCGTGAAGATGCTGGCGGAACGCGCGGTGCCGGTTTGCGGCCACCTCGGCCTCACGCCGCAGTCGGTAAACGTATTCGGCGGGTATAAAGTGCAGGGGCGCGGCGATGCAGCGCAGACCCTGTTTGACGACGCATTAGCGCTGGAAGCGGCTGGCGCGCAGCTGCTGGTGCTGGAGTGCGTCCCGGTAGAACTGGCGAAACGCATTACCGACGCCCTGACCATTCCAGTGATCGGCATCGGCGCGGGCAACGTCACCGACGGGCAGATCCTGGTGATGCATGACGCATTCGGGATCACCGGCGGCCACATCCCTAAATTCGCCAAGAATTTCCTTGCCGAAGCGGGCGACATCCGCGCCGCGGTACGGCAGTATATTGCCGAAGTTGAATCCGGGGTCTATCCGGGCGAAGAACACAGTTTCCATTAAGGAGTCTTGTTGTGCTGATTATTGAATCCGTGCTGCTGCTGCGTCAGCATATCCGCCGTCTGCGTCAGGAAGGTAAGCGTATCGCGCTGGTTCCGACGATGGGCAACCTGCATGATGGTCATATGAAGCTGGTTGATGAGGCTAAAGCCAGCGCGGACGTGGTGGTGGTCAGTATTTTCGTCAATCCGATGCAGTTTGACCGCGCCGACGACCTGGCGCGCTATCCGCGTACCCTGCAGGATGATTGCGAAAAGCTGAACAAGCGCCATGTCGACTTTGTCTTCGCGCCGACGCCGGCGGAAGTCTACCCGCAGGGCACCGAAGGCCAGACCTACGTCGACGTCCCAGGCCTGTCCACTATGCTGGAAGGCGCCAGCCGCCCGGGCCACTTCCGCGGCGTGTCGACCATCGTCAGTAAGCTGTTCAATCTGGTTCAGCCGGACGTCGCCTGCTTCGGCGAGAAAGACTTTCAGCAGCTGGCGCTGATCCGCAAGATGGTCGCCGACATGGGCTACGATATCGAGATTATCGGCGTGCCGATCGTCCGCGCGAAAGATGGCCTGGCGCTGAGCTCGCGTAACGGCTACCTGACCGCCGACCAGCGCAAAATCGCTCCCGGCCTCTACAAGGTGCTGAGCGCGGTGGCGGAAAAACTGGTCGCCGGCGATCGCCAGCTCGATGAGATCATCGCTATCGCTGAACAGGAGCTGAATGAAAAAGGCTTCCGCGCCGACGACATTCAGATCCGCGATGCCGACACCCTGCTTGAGCTGACGGATGCCAGCCAGCGCGCGGTGATCCTGATGGCCGCCTGGCTGGGTCAGGCCCGCCTGATCGACAACCAGATCGTCACGCTCGGTCAGTAGACAGCGGGTAAAAATCGGGCAATACTTGCCCGGGCTTTTCTCAGGGCGGACGACCTGTCCGCTCTGCTACATTAAGGTTGAAGGGTAGAAGTTATGATGCGTAATATGCTGCAGGGCAAGCTCCACCGCGTAAAAGTCACGCAGGCTGACCTGCACTATGAAGGTTCATGCGCCATTGACCAGGATTTCCTGGATGCGGCCGGTATTCTGGAGAATGAAACCATTCACCTCTGGAACGTCACCAACGGCAACCGTTTCTCCACCTACGCCATTGCCGCCGAGCGGGGCTCCAGAATCATCTCCGTCAACGGCGCCGCCGCGCACTGCGCCAGCGTCGGCGATATCCTGATCATCGCCAGCTTCGTCACCATGTCGGACGAAGAGGCGCGCCGCTGGCAGCCCAACATCGCCTACTTCGAAGGCGACAATGAAATGAAGCGCCAGGCGAAAGCCATTCCGGTGCAGGTCGCCTGATGACCGCGGCGCTGCGCTCAGGCACAGCGCCGGTATTACCCCTGCGGCTGGTTACTGATCAGCCGCGACATCGTCTCCAGCGAATCCGTGCGTAAGATATATAACCGCTTTAGCAGAAACGGATTGTCCCCCGGCTTCACCTTCCCACGCACCGTCGTCACCGCCATATGAAACCCGGCGTCATTCGCCGCCTGCACCGCCGTGGCGTTATAGCCGCCGAAGGGATAGGAAAGGTAGAGAACATGCGGATTAAACTGGCTGAGCGCCCGGCGCGAGCGGGCGAAATCAAACAGAATATTATGGTAATTGCGGCTGAATAAAATCGGCCGGCGGCCGGCGTCAACCCGATGCAGGAAGTGGGTATGCGACTGAATATCAAAAACATCCTGGATCTGCCGGAGTTCAGAAATACTCATGAACTGCAGCGATTTCGGATCCCATTTCTGCGGATGGCGCTTAATACGCGAGGAGATAATAAACGCGGTGGCATGAAAACCGTACTGCTTTAGTACCGGATAGGCGTAACGGTTTACCGATTTCAGGCCGTCATCGAAGGTGATGACCACTGCCCGCGCCGGAAGGTTGATTTTATTACGCACATAGCCTTCCAGCTGATACAGGGTCAGCGTGGTATAGCCCTGATCGCGCAGCCAGGTCATCTGGTTGTTGAAGGCGCGTACCGAGGTGGTGGTCGAGGTATGGCGGAAACGGGTGTTCTCTTCGTCGCGCAGAATGTGATGATAGGTCAGTACGGGAATACCATTATCTTCCTGTGCATCCAGACTGCTGACCCACGCCAGCCGGTCGCCAATGCGGATCTGAAACCAGGTCTGATTGAGCCGGTCTTTTAGCTTGCTGAGGATCGGATAGCGCAGGTTAGTGGCCAGCGTACCAAACGGCACGCTGCTCACGGCGGGTGTGTTGTAGAGCGGCGTATCTTTCCAGGTGAGCAAATTCTGGTTACTCAACGGTTTATTGAGATCCCCCAGTCGGTCCTCCACGCGCTGCTTACCCTGTACCGGCTCGAGGTGGCCTTTATCAATAAACCCGGTGCCGAAGCCGAAGCGAAATTCATAATAGTCAGCCGCCGTCGGGACGACCGCGAGGATCTGCCCGGCACGCACATTGCCGACGCTGACCACATGATTCCCCACCTGCGCCCAGATGACCGCATCTTCGGTGGTCTGCATATAGTGTACAGGCTTGCCCTGCTGGCTAAGCAGACTGGCGGAAGCGCTGAGCGAGGTCAGTAAAAGAAGCAGCGTAAAAAATCGGGCAAGCATGCGCATCGAACCGGTAAACCATCAACGGCAGTTATTGTAACAAAAGCAGCATCTGTCACGCTGCTTAATTTCCGAAGGTATCATGGCGCAAGCGGAACGGGGGATTCTTCTGCTGCTGATGCCACAGGCTGCTCACCATCGGCCCGCCTGCGCTGACGATGGCCTGGCGAAACGCCTCGCTGCTTAACGTGTTCCGCAGCAGATACATTCGCTCAAGTAATGAATAGCTGACGCCGGAGATCACTTCGCAGTGGGTATGTTTGTGGCTCATCAGCGCCGCGGCCCGATAAGGCGCCGCGCCGGTTCTGTCGGTCAGGAAAATGACCCCGTCCCCGGAGTCGGTGGCATGCAGCGCATCGCACATCATCCGGCTCAACATATTACTGCTGAGATTGCGCCAGTAATTGACCGCCCGGCACTGGGCCAGCGGACCAAATTTTCGTTCAAGACGATCCAGCATCTCCTGCGCCAGCTCATCGTGGCAGGTAATGACCCAACCAAGCATGCTTCCCTCCTTAGCCAGCCAACAATGTAGCAAGGGGAGGATGGCGTATCGGTGATGGCGGTCAAAGATAAGCGGTTAGCGCTTCGCGTATTGGCATCAGGAAGCGCTAACCGTGATGAGCATCAGCTGCGCAGGCCGCGGCCGCGCTGGATTAACGACCAGCAAAGCAGATAGAAGGCGACGATGAAGACCACCAGCACCGCAAAGGTGGTCACCAGCGGCACATCGTTGATACCCAGGAAGCCGAAGCGGAAACCGCTGATCATGTAGACGATGGGATTCAGATGCGACAGCCCCTGCCAGAACGGCGGCAGCAGGGTCAGCGAGTAGAACACCCCGCCGAGGTAGGTCAGCGGCGTCAGCACAAAGGTCGGGATCAGGCTAATGTCGTCAAAGGTCTTGGCAAACACCGCGTTCAACAGGCCCGCCAGCGAGAACAGCACCGCGGTGAGGATCAGCGTCAGGGCGACAAACAGCCAGGAGTGAACCTGGAACGGCACAAAGAACAGTGATACCGCCGTCACCAGGATCCCCACGCACAGTCCGCGCGCCACGCCGCCGCCAACGTAGCCAGCGATGATCACATGCGTCGGCACCGGCGCCACCAGCAGCTCTTCAATATTGCGCTGAAACTTGGCGCTGAAGAACGACGAGGCGACATTGGCATAAGCGTTGGTGATCACCGCCATCATGATCAGGCCCGGCACGATAAACTGCATATAGGTAAAGCCGTGCATCTCGCCGATGCGCGACCCGATCAGGTTGCCGAAAATCACGAAGTACAGGGTCATGGTGATCACCGGCGGCACCAGCGTCTGGATCCAGATGCGCATAAAACGGTGGATCTCTTTGGTCCAGATGCTTTTCAGCGCGACCCAATAAAGCTGCATCATGCTGACTCTCCTTTTCGCTCATGCACCAGCGTGACAAACAGCTCTTCCAGACGGTTAGCTTTGTTACGCATACTCAGTACCTGCACCCCCTGGGCGCTCAGTTGGGCAAAGACGCTGTTAATCCCCTGCTCGCGCAGAACCTCGACTTCCAGCGTCGAGGTATCGACCAGTTGGTACTGGTAGCCTTCGAGCTTCGGTACCGGGCTTTTTGGCGCGAGGTCAAGAATAAAGGTCTCTGACTTCAGCTTCGACAGCAGCGCTTTCATCGAGGTGTTTTCCACCAGCGCGCCGTGCTGGATGATGCCGATGTTGCGGCATAGCATTTCGGCCTCTTCGAGATAGTGGGTGGTCAGGATAATGGTGGTTCCGCGATCGTTCAGATCCTTAAGAAAGCCCCACATTGAGCGACGCAGTTCAATATCGACGCCAGCGGTCGGTTCGTCGAGGATCAGCAGCTTCGGCTCATGCATTAGCGCGCGGGCGATCATCAGGCGACGCTTCATCCCGCCGGAGAGCATCCGCGCGCGTTCGTTGCGTTTTTCCCACAGATCGAGCTGTTTTAGGTATTTTTCGCTGCGGGCGACAGCTTCTTTGCGTTCCACGCCGTAGTAGCCCGCCTGGTTAACGACAATCTGCTGCACGGTCTCGAACGGGTTGAAGTTAAATTCCTGCGGCACCAGGCCAAGCTGACGCTTGGCATTGACGACGTCTTTTTCCAGATCGTAGCCAAAGACATTGACCTGACCGGAGGTTTTATTCACCAGCGAACTGATGATGCCGATAGTCGTGGATTTTCCGGCCCCGTTCGGCCCCAGCAGGGCATAGAAATCGCCTGCTTCAACCTGCAGGTCGATTCCCCGCAGCGCCTGAACCCCGCCGGGGTAGGTTTTTTTGAGCTGTTTTAATTCCAGAGCAATGGTCATTAAATATCTCTTCTCGTGTCGTGACACGTCATTAACCCGCCTGACTCACGTTTGCGTTCTACTGGCGCTGGCGCCGCCAACGCATCGGTAGCCTGACGTATCACGGGTTAAGATGGTTTTAAAAAAGGTGAGCTTACCCTATATTAGCGCAACGCACTTACTTGGTTACAGGCCGATAACGTCCATGAATGATATAGATACACTCATCAGCAATAATGCACTATGGTCAAAAATGCTGGTGGAAGAGGACCCCGGCTTTTTTGAGAAACTGTCGCAGACGCAGAAACCGCGCTTCCTTTGGATTGGCTGCTCTGACAGCCGCGTTCCCGCTGAGCGACTTACCGGCCTGGAACCTGGCGAACTGTTTGTCCATCGTAACGTCGCTAACCTGGTGATCCACACCGACCTGAACTGCCTGTCGGTGGTGCAGTATGCCGTCGATGTCCTCGAAGTCGAGCACATTATTATTTGCGGCCACTACGGCTGCGGCGGCGTGCAGGCGGCGGTGGAAAACCCGGAGCTGGGGCTTATCGACAACTGGCTCCTGCATATCCGCGATATCTGGTTCAAGCACAGCTCACTGCTAGGTGAAATGCCGGAGGAGCGCCGTCTGGATACCCTTTGCGAACTCAACGTGATGGAGCAGGTGTACAACCTGGGACATTCGACGATTATGCAATCGGCGTGGAAGCGCGGACAGAAGGTCACCATCCACGGCTGGGCATATGGCATTCACGACGGGCTGCTGCGCGATCTGGATGTCACCGCCGTGAGCCGGGAAACCCTCGAACAGCGCTATCGCCACGGCATCTCCAACCTCAAGATCAAGCACATCAACCACAAATAGCCTTCAGGCTTAGCCCCCCTGGAGAGCGCAGCGCGCGCTGTCCTGGGGGGATATCTCTTACTCGTCCAGCAGGGTAACTTTGCCAATATACGGCAGATGACGGTAGCGCTGGGCGTAGTCGATACCGTAGCCCACCACGAACTCGTCCGGAATGGCGAAACCGACGAACTCAACCGGGACATTCACTTCACGACGGCTTGGTTTATCCAGCAGCGTACAAATGGCCAGCGATTTCGGCTCGCGCAGGCTGAGGATCTCACGCACTTTAGACAGGGTATTGCCGGAATCGATGATGTCTTCCACGATCAGTACATCTTTACCACGGATGTCTTCATCCAGATCTTTGAGGATTTTCACATCACGGGTGGTGGACATGCCGCTGCCGTAGCTGGAGGCGGTCATAAAATCGACTTCATGCGGCACCTGCACTTCACGGCACAGGTCGGCCATGAACATAAATGAGCCGCGAAGCAGCCCCACCAGCACCATTTCGCTGCCGCTGTCCTGATAATGTTCGTTGATTTGACGACCCAGTTCCGCGATGCGCGCTTTGATCTCGGATTCCGGGATCATCACTTCTACAGTATGTTTCATAAGACTAACCATTTGATTCTAAATATAAATCATCAAAGCCGCTGCTTTCGCCCCGACGATGACCGGCAAGCCATCCAGTATACCAGCAAAAAGAAATCTTCGGTGCAGGGATTAATAAAGCTATATTTGTGATTCCGATCACACTTGTTAAAACCTATAATTAATTGCAGTTAAAAAATTAACAAACATATGAGTAACTTTCTATGGCTGAAACAAAGTCTCAACAATCAAGGCTCCTGGTGACGCTGACTGCGCTATTTGCAGCGTTCTGCGGCCTCTATCTTTTAATCGGCGGAGCATGGCTGGTCGTGCTTGGCGGCTCCTGGTACTACCCTATCGCCGGTCTGGTGATGCTGGGCGTGACCGTGATGCTGCTGCGCGGCAAACGCGCTGCGCTGTGGCTGTACGCTGCGCTGCTGCTGGCGACGATGATCTGGGGCGTCTGGGAAGTCGGCTTCGACTTCTGGGCGCTGACGCCGCGTAGCGACATCCTCGTCTTCTTTGGTATCTGGCTGATCCTGCCCTTTGTCTGGCGTCGTCTGTCCGTGCCTTCCGCTGGCGCCGTAGGCGCGCTGGTCGTCGCCCTGCTGATCAGCGGCGGCATGCTGACCTGGGCTGGTTTTAACGACCCGCAGGAAGTCAACGGCACCCTGAGCGCCGACGCCACCCCGGCCGCGCCGATCTCCAACGTTGCCGACGGCGACTGGCCGGCCTATGGCCGCAACCAGGAAGGCCAGCGCTTCTCTCCGCTGAAGCAGATTAACGCCGACAACGTGAAGAACCTGAAGGAAGCCTGGGTATTCCGCACCGGCGACCTGAAGCAACCGAACGACCCGGGTGAAATCACCAACGAAGTGACGCCGATTAAAGTCGGCGACACGCTCTTCCTGTGTACCGCCCACCAGCGTCTGTTCGCGCTGGACGCGGCCACCGGTAAAGAGAAGTGGCATTTTGACCCGCAGCTGAACGCCGATCCGTCGTTCCAGCACGTCACCTGCCGCGGCGTCTCTTATCACGAAGCCAAAGCGGATAACGCGCCTGCCGACGTCGTCGCCGACTGTCCGCGCCGTATTATCCTGCCGGTGAACGATGGCCGCCTGTTCGCGGTGAACGCCGACAACGGTAAGCTGTGCGAAACCTTTGCCAATAAAGGTATTCTCAACCTGCAGACCAACATGCCGGTCACCACGCCGGGTATGTATGAACCCACTTCTCCGCCGATTATCACCGATAAAACCATCGTGATTGCCGGCGCGGTCACCGATAACTTCTCAACCCGCGAGCCGTCTGGCGTCATCCGCGGCTTTGATGTGAATACCGGTAAACTCTTGTGGGCCTTCGATCCGGGTGCGAAAGATCCGAACGCCATCCCGAGCGATGAACATCACTTCACGCTCAACTCACCGAACTCCTGGGCGCCTGCCGCCTACGACGCTAAGCTGGATCTGGTCTATCTGCCGATGGGCGTGACCACCCCGGATATCTGGGGCGGCAACCGCACGCCGGAGCAAGAGCGTTACGCCAGCTCGATTGTGGCGCTGAACGCCACCACCGGTAAGCTGGCCTGGAGCTACCAGACCGTCCACCACGATCTGTGGGATATGGATATGCCCTCCCAGCCGACGCTGGCTGACATTGAGGTTAATGGTAAAACCGTACCGGTCGTCTATGCCCCGGCGAAAACCGGCAACATCTTCGTACTGGATCGCCGTAATGGCGAGCTGGTGGTCCCGGCCCCGGAAAAACCGGTTCCGCAGGGCGCTGCCAAAGGGGATTACGTCGCCAAAACCCAGCCGTTCTCCGATCTGAGCTTCCGTCCGAAGAAAGATCTGACCGGGGCGGACATGTGGGGCGCCACTATGTTCGACCAGCTGGTGTGTCGCGTGATCTTCCACCAGATGCGCTATGAAGGTATCTTCACCCCGCCATCTGAGCAGGGCACTCTCGTCTTCCCGGGTAACCTGGGGATGTTTGAATGGGGCGGTATCTCCGTCGATCCGAACCGTCAGGTGGCTATTGCCAACCCGATGGCGCTGCCGTTCGTCTCTAAACTGATCCCACGCGGCCCGGGCAACCCGATGGAGCCGCCGAAAGATGCGAAAGGCTCTGGCACCGAGTCCGGCGTGCAGCCACAGTACGGTGTCCCGTACGGCGTCACCCTGAATCCGTTCCTGTCGCCGTTCGGTCTGCCGTGCAAACAACCGGCCTGGGGCTATATCTCCGCGCTGGATCTGAAAACCAACGAAGTGGTATGGAAAAAACGTATCGGTACTCCGCAGGACAGCCTGCCGTTCCCGATGCCGGTTAAGCTGCCGTTCACCATGGGGATGCCGATGCTTGGCGGTCCGATCTCCACGGCCGGTAACGTCCTGTTCATCGGCGCGACCGCAGATAACTACCTGCGCGCGTACAATATGAGCAACGGCGAGAAGCTGTGGGAAGCCCGTCTGCCAGCCGGCGGTCAGGCCACCCCAATGACCTACGAAGTGAATGGCAAACAGTATGTTGTCCTCTCTGCCGGCGGTCACGGCTCATTCGGTACCAAAATGGGCGATTACATCGTCGCCTATGCGCTCCCGGATGACGCCAAATAAAACGCAAAACGGCAACGAAAGTTGCCGTTTTTTTGTGTTTATCCCTTCTCCCCATGGAAGATGGCAGCAGGCCGCCGAGCCCTAAACCGTGAATCCCAACATCATTCCGGTGTCTTCATGCTCCAGCAGGTGGCAGTGGGCCATATAGGCAAACTCCTTCGGCGCCGGATGATCAAACTTCACCAACACTTCACTGACGTCACCTTCCACGCGGACGGTATCTTTCCAGCCGCTGCGGTGCGCGGCTGGCGGCTTGCCGTTCTCGCTGAGGATACGGAACTGGGTGCCGTGGATATGGAACGGATGCAGCATCATGTCGCCCTTACCCGATATCACCCAGCGCTCATACTGGCCTCTGGCCGCGGCAAACATCGGCACATTCATGTCGAAGGCTTTGCCGTTGATGCGGTTGGCGTTATGGAAATCAAACCCCTTGCCTGACGACATGCCATGATCCCGACCAGCCCCGTGGTTCATATTGCTCATGTCGCCATGGTGCATATTGCTCATGTCGCCCATGCCGCCATGTCCCATCATGCCGTGGTCCATTCCCGCCATCGCCTGGTCGCCATACTTCTCCATCAGCGCCTGCATGCCCATCCTGTCGAGCATCGGATCCATCGACAGCTGGAGCTGACGCTGCGTCAGCCCCGTCAGGGACTGTAGCGCCGGCAGCGTGGCCAGCGTATCCAGCAGTTTGCCGGAGGCGGGAATGACCAGCGGCTGAACGCGCAGCACCGGCTGTGGTTTATCAAAAGGCACAATGGCCATGCCCATCTGGCTCACCGGCAGGGTCACCAGATCGAAAGGTTTACCGTCGCTGGTGTCCACCAGCACCTCAAAGCGTTCCCCCATCAACACCGGCAATTCATCGACCTTCACCGGCTCGGCCAACAGACCGCCGTCACTGGCCACCACGTACAGCGGGCGCTTATCGCTGGTGGCAAAATTGAGAGAACGGGCATTACAGCCGTTTAGCAAGCGCAGACGTAGCCAGCCCCGCGGGGCGGCATGTTCGGGATAGAGAGCGCCATTGGTCAGCAGCGTATCGCCAAACCAGCCGACAGCGGCGCTCATCACATCCAGCTGGTAGTCGATCTCGCCGGCGGCGGTGAACTTCTTGTCCTGGACAATCACCGGCACATCATCGATTCCCCATTGCTTAGGCAGCAGCAGGCGTCCGCTCTCTTCATCCTCGATCAGCACCAGGCCGGCCAGCCCCATCGCCACCTGCCGGCCGGTGGTCCCATGTTGATGCGGATGAAACCAGCAGGTGGCCGCCCGCTGCGTCGGCGTGAAGCTCACCGTACGGGTGGCGCCCGGGGCGATAACCCCCTGCGGTCCGCCGTCGACCTCGCCCGGGACCTCCAGGCCATGCCAGTGCAGCGTGGTCTCTTCCGCCAGCTGGTTGGTAATGTCAACCGTAATGGTCTTCCCCTGCGTCAACTGTAGCGCAGGACCCAGCAGTGAACCGTTATAGCCCCAGGTGGTGGCGTGCAGAGCGCCAAACTGTGTTTTGCCCGCCTGGATCGTCAGGGCGATACGGTTGCGCGCATCGGCCGTTAACAGCGTCGGTATCGGCAGAGCCGGGCGACTGGCCGCAAAAACCGCACGGCTCCATAGCGGTAATGCGCTGGCCACGCTAACCGCGGCGGTCAGTTTGAGGAAGTCTCGACGTTGCATATTCACATCCTTTTTATTCTGCGGGCGAATATTTGAGCTTAAACCCTACCGTAACGGGAAGGTCAAGCAGAAGAGTAAGAATAAAGATCGGCGCTGTGTAAAGAAGTATGCTAATTTGAAGCGTCGGTGATCTAATGGTAGAAAAAATGAAGACGCTTTTCAGAACAATGGTACTCGGCAGCCTGCTTGCTCTCTCCGCCAACAGCTACGCGCTCAGCGAATCAGAAGCAGAAGATATGGCTGATTTAACCGCGGTTTTTGTGTTTCTGAAAAACGACTGTGGCTACCAGAACCTGCCCAATACACAGATCCGACGCGCGCTGGTGTTCTTTGCCCAACAGAACCAGTGGGACCTGAGCAACTACGACAGCTACAACATGAAAGCGCTTGGCGAGGATAGCTACCGCGATCTCAGCGGTATTAACATCCCGACGGCGAAAAAATGCAAAGCGCTGGCCCGCGATTCGCTCAGCCTGTTGGCTTACGTCAAATAATGACCGGCGCGGACGGTCACGCTCCGCGCCTTTGCCGTTTCATTTGTCACATTTAAATATTTATATCTATATTTATTATTGTATATAAACAAACATTATTTAATTGCAAACCTATCAATTCGCCAAATAAATTAAACCCCTAATAATGATGAATGACTAAAAAACTAATAAAATATCATTAGCCATATATTGAAAAATAAAAAGCACCCTTCTAGAATCCGGTGAAAATATCCCTACTTCATGGACTGAAATTGTGAATATCTCGCCGACTCTCCGTATTATCCCGCTCGCCGCATTTTTATTAGTGGGCTGTAGCAATACCTCTTCTCGCCAGCAGGTAAAACCGATCACCACGCCGCTCACATCACAGCAGCAGGCTGAGCAGGAGCGAGCGGCCAGCGAACAGGAGCGTATTGAGTCCTGCCGAAAGGCGCTGGATTCACTTAAAGAGGTGAACCCACAGCAGGCAACTAAACTCAGCAATGAGTTCAATGCCCTGGTGCGTTCGGCATCGCAATACAACAATGTGCGCGATAAAGTGGCCGATCCCACCCGACTGGGCATTGACTCCATGTACCAGTTTAAATCCATCAAACTGTGTTCCGATATCCAGAAAACGCTGATCGATACCCTGGTACAGCGTGGTGAAAACAAACTGCCATGAACAAACCCGCCACGCTGACCCCTAAAGCACCACTGCTGATGCTCGTCGCGGCGCTGGCGCTTTCAACCTCATTCTACGCCGGTGCTACGCCGGCTTTTCTCGATTACGCCCAGCAGCAAACTCAGCAAGCTCAAGCGCAAGAAGAGAAAAGCTCTGCGGCCACAGCAAAGCAAGCGTCAGACGCTCGCCAGAACGCGGACAATAAAAAAACGACGGCCAATAACGCACAGTTGCAAAAAAGAATCGCCAGCCAACAGGCAACGATTGCGCAAAAAGATAAAATTATCCAACAATTAAAAAAACAGCTTACCGCCACACCAGCCACGGATACATCCATTGCGAATGAGCAAGCGGCGTTAAATAATAAAATAAAGCAATTACAGCTCGCCTTAACCGCCGCCACGGCGGAAAATGAGACGTTAATTAAAAAGGAAGTCGTTGCCCGGAATAATACTCTGCAACAGAGCCAGGCTGCCGCACTTAAGCAGATCCAACAATTAACGTCGCAGCTTCAGAGCGTCGAAGCGGAAAATAAACGGCTCAGCACCAGCCTCACCACGCTGAATACAGATAAACAAACGCTGACCTCCCGGCTGGCCGCCGCGGAAAAAGCACAGCAGACCGCACTCGGCCAGCTCACCGCCCTCGACACAGACAAGCAGACACTCACCGCCCGGCTGATGGCTGCGGAAAAAGAGAAACAGGCCGCCCTCGACCAGGCCAAAGCCCTTAACGCCGACAAACAGCCGCTGGCCACCCGACTGGCCGTGGTGGAAAAAGAGAAGCTGGCTGCCCTCGAGCAGGTTAAAGCGCTGACCACCGATAAGCAGTCGCTGACTATCCGGCTCGCCGCTGCGGAGAAGGCACAGCAGGCCGCCCTCGACCAGGCCAAAACACTGAACGCTGATAAACAGCCGCTGGCCAGCCGACTGGCCGCGGCGGAAAAAGAGAAGCTGTCCGCCCTCGACCAGGTCAAAGCGCTGACCACCGATAAGCAGTCGCTGACTATCCGGCTCGACGCCGCGGAGAAAACACAGCAGGCCGCTCTCGACCAGGTCAAGGCGCTAAACGCCGACAAGCAGTCGTTAACCGCCCGGTTGGCCGCCGCGGAAAAAGCGCCAACAACCCGCCCTGACACCGCTGCAGCGCCAAAAAATGAGCCGCCGGAAATGGCGGCGGTTGTTGCAGCCTACCGCCTGCAGGCGGATAAAGACAACGCCCAGCTACGGATGAAAGAAGATGAAATCCAACTGCTGAGAACACAGCTTTCTGTACAGTCTAAAACGCGCAGCGGCGAGAGCGCCGCCGCCAAACTCAGCGCATCGGGAGAACAGCAGGCTTATGCGATCGGCGCCTCGATGGGAGCAGAAGCCCTTAACGTTCTCACCACCCGTCGCACTCAGGGAATTACCGTCGACGCCGGGCTGGTGCTGCGGGGTATCGAAGATGCTTTTAGCGGCCAGCTTCGTCTCGGAGAACAGGAGCGTAACAAGGCGCTGTTTGACGTCTCGCAGCAGGTTTTCCAGAACCTGAATAAAATCGAGCAGAAAAACATCAGTGCCGGTAAGAAATATCAGCAGGCGTTTGCGCGCAAAAAAGATGTGGTCTTCAAAGATGGCGTCTACAGTCGCGTCGATTATCCGGGCAAAGGAAAAATAAGCGGTAACGATCTGGTCACCGTAGTAATCAAAGAGATGCTGACGGACGGGACAGTGATCAACGATATGGAAGCGAAAGATCAGGCGCTCACCCAGAAGCTGGATGCCTATCCCCCGGTGTTTCGCGGCCCGCTGCAACGCCTGCAGAACCATGGCTCCTTGACGCTGGTCGTCCCGCCCGAAAAAGCCTATGGCAGTAAAGGATTACCGCCGAAAATCCCGCCAGGCGCCACCATGGTTTATTCCGTGCGGATAGTAGATAGCCAACCCGCACCGGCGAAATAACCCTCCCCCCACCGCTCTCCCCGGGCGGTGGCGGTTATTCCTGCCGCATTGCTGCAATAACCGCCGTGCATCCTCATCTATAGTTGTCTATGATGTTGCACTCGTTTTACGGGTGTAACAGATGTTAACGAAGGAGGAGCCTCACCGTGGCCGATAATCCACTGTGGCATGAAACGCTGCATGACCATTTTGGTCAGTACTTTAGCGTTGATAACGTGCTGTACCACGAAAAAACCGATCATCAGGATTTGATCATCTTCGACAACCGCGCCTTTGGCCGGGTGATGGCGCTGGATGGCGTCGTGCAAACCACCGAACGCGATGAGTTTATCTATCACGAAATGATGACCCACGTGCCGCTGCTGGCCCACGGCAACGCGAAGCATGTCCTGATCATCGGCGGCGGCGACGGCGCGATGCTGCGCGAAGTCTCTCGTCACCGTAGCATCGAAACCATCACCATGGTGGAAATCGATGCCGGGGTGGTCTCATTCTGCCGTCAGTACCTGCCCAACCATAGCGCCGGGGCCTACGACGATCCGCGCTTCACGCTGGTGATTGATGATGGCGTCAATTTTGTTAACCAGACGACGCAAACGTTTGACGTGATCATTTCGGACTGTACCGACCCTATCGGTCCGGGCGAAAGCCTGTTCACCTCGGCTTTTTATGAAGGCTGCAAACGCTGCCTGAACCCGGGGGGCGTGTTCGTTGCCCAAAACGGCGTTTGTTTCCTGCAGCAGGACGAAGCGGTCGGTAGCCATCGCAAACTGAGCCACTATTTTCGCGACGTCAGCCTCTATCAGGCGGCCATCCCAACCTATTACGGCGGGATCATGACTTTTGCCTGGGCGAGCGACAACGAGGCGTTGCGCCATCTCTCCAGCGAAATCATTCAGGCGCGCTTTCACAAAGCCAACCTGACCTGCCGTTACTACAATCCGGCAATCCATACGGCGGCCTTCGCCTTACCACAATATCTGCATGATGCTCTGTCCGCACCGTGACGCGAAGTAAGGGGGTGAACTAAATTGAAAAAATTGAAGCTGCATGGCTTTAACAACCTGACTAAAAGCCTGAGTTTTTGTATCTACGATATCTGTTACGCCAAAACGGCAGAGGAGCGTGACGGCTACATCGCCTATATCGACGAACTCTATAATGCCAATCGCCTGACGGAGATCCTGACAGAAACCTGTTCTATTATTGGCGCCAATATCCTGAATATCGCCCGCCAGGATTATGAACCCCAGGGCGCCAGCGTGACCATTCTGGTCAGCGAAGAGCCTGTCGATCCCAAGCTTATCGACCAGACCGAACATCCAGGTCCGTTACCGGAAACCGTGGTCGCCCATCTCGATAAGAGCCATATCTGCGTGCATACCTACCCGGAGAGCCATCCGGAAGGTGGACTGTGCACCTTCCGCGCCGATATTGAAGTCTCTACCTGCGGGGTCATTTCTCCGCTTAAAGCGCTGAACTATCTGATCCACCAGCTGGAATCGGACATTGTGACCATTGACTACCGCGTGCGCGGCTTTACCCGCGATATCAATGGGATGAAGCATTTTATCGATCATGAAATCAATTCGATTCAGAACTTTATGTCCGATGACATTAAGTCGTTGTATGACATGGTCGATGTGAACGTTTATCAGGAAAATATCTTCCATACCAAAATGTTGCTCAAGGAGTTCGACCTTAAGCACTACATGTTCCATACCCGACCGGAAGAATTGACCGCCGAAGAGCGCAAGGTCATTACCGACCTGCTGTGGAAAGAGATGCGCGAGATTTACTACGGCCGCAATATTCCTGCCGTGTAATATTGGAAATGCCCGGCGGCGCTTGTGCTTGCCGGGCCTGGGATTCTGCGTCGCCTGGTCGCCCGGGTAAGGCACCAGCCGCTACCCGGGGATTTCCCCTGCTCACGCTACGCTTAGCAGGGCTACGCTCTTGCGCCACCCGACATAAAAGGCGTCATTAACGCTGCTGCATAAATTCACGATAAGCGGCAACGACCTGCAGGAAATCCTCCACGCCGCAGAGAGAGAGACTTTCTTCGTCGTAGTAGCTCATCCCCTCCTCGATTTCGTCGCCGGAAAACTCCAGCTGATTGGCGCGGATCATCACCTCTTCGCCATCCAGCCACAGCGTATATTCATGGCCAGCCCGCTGCCAGGAACGTTCACTGCCCTTCACGGTGCGTGCAGCCTGCTCTACTTCATCAAGCAGGGCAAGATTGTCTTTCACCTCTTCGTTGAACCAGTGGCCGATCGCCTCGTGATCCATCGACATTCGCACCTTTACCACTCCGGTAATATCGCGCAGAAATTCGTAGTCCATAGTCTTTTCCTCTGCAAGGGCAATGCGTCACCGCTGCACTGTACCCATGCAGTAATTATCGCAGCAGACAGAAAGAAAAAAAGCGTAACGGGCAGGAGGTTTGGAAATAAAAATGCCCGGTGATGCAATGTTCACCGGGCATTGGGGAGTTTATCGCCAAACGGTCAGCCGGGCTGACCGAATGGTTTTACACCGCGGTCTGGAAGATCACGCCGTCAGCTTTTTCAGTGTACTGATCCAGCTGGTTGAAGTTCAGATAACGGTAGGTATCTTCCGCTGTCTTATCCACCTGCGCCACGAAGGTCTGGTACTCTTCCGGCGTCGGCAATTTGCCGAGCAGAGAAGCCACCGCTGCCAGCTCGGCAGAGGCCAGATAGACGTTAGCGCCGGTACCTAAACGGTTCGGGAAGTTACGGGTGGAGGTGGAGACCACCGTCGCACCGTCGGCCACGCGAGCCTGGTTACCCATACACAGGGAACAGCCAGGGATTTCGATACGCGCCCCGCTCTTACCAAACACGCTGTAGTAGCCTTCTTCGGTCAGCTGCGCGGCGTCCATACGGGTTGGCGGCGCCACCCACAGGCGAGTCGGCAGCTGGCCTTTGTGGCTGTCCAGCAGCTTACCGGCGGCACGGAAGTGGCCGATGTTGGTCATGCAGGAACCGATGAACACTTCGTCGATCTTCTCGCCCTGCACGTCAGACAGCAGACGGGCATCGTCCGGATCGTTCGGCGCGCACAGGATTGGCTCTTTGATATCCGCCAGATCGATGTCGATCACTGCCGCGTATTCCGCGTCAGCGTCGGCTTCCAGCAGCTGCGGATCCGCCAGCCATTTTTCCATGCCCTGGATACGGCGTTCCAGCGTACGGCGGTCGCCGTAGCCTTCGGCGATCATCCACTTCAGCAGGACGATGTTGGAGTTCAGGTACTCAACGATCGGCTCTTTGTTCAGCTTGATGGTACAGCCGGCAGCAGAACGCTCAGCAGACGCATCGGTCAGTTCAAATGCCTGCTCGACTTTCAGATCCGGCAGACCTTCGATCTCGAGGATGCGACCAGAGAAGATGTTTTTCTTACCTTTCTTCTCAACGGTCAGCAGGCCCTGCTTGATGGCATACAGTGGGATGGCATGAACCAGGTCGCGCAGGGTGATACCCGGCTGCATTTTCCCTTTGAAGCGCACCAGCACCGATTCCGGCATATCCAACGGCATCACGCCGGTCGCAGCGGCGAAGGCCACCAGACCAGAGCCCGCCGGGAAGGAGATACCGATTGGGAAACGGGTATGGGAGTCGCCGCCGGTACCCACGGTATCCGGCAGCAGCATGCGGTTCAGCCAGGAGTGGATAACGCCATCGCCCGGACGTAGAGAAACACCGCCGCGGTTCATGATGAAGTCCGGCAGGGTATGGTGCGTGGTCACGTCAACCGGCTTCGGATAGGCTGCGGTGTGGCAGAAGGACTGCATCACCAGGTCAGCGGAGAAGCCCAGGCACGCCAGGTCTTTCAGTTCATCACGGGTCATTGGACCGGTGGTGTCCTGAGAACCGACGGAGGTCATTTTCGGCTCGCAGTAGGCGCCCGGACGGATACCGGCAACGCCGCAGGCGCGGCCAACCATTTTCTGCGCCAGAGAGAAGCCGCGGGTGCTTTCCGCCACGTCTTTCGCCTGACGGAAGACGTCGCTGTGCGGCAGCCCCAGCGCTTCGCGCGCTTTGGTGGTCAAGCCGCGGCCGATGATCAGCGGAATACGGCCACCGGCGCGCACTTCGTCGATCAGCACATCGGTTTTCAGCTCGAAGCTGGCCAGCAGTTCGTTGGTTTCGTGATTACGCACTTCGCCTTTGAACGGGTAAACGTCAATCACGTCGCCCATGTTCAGGTTTGACACATCAACTTCGATAGGCAGCGCACCTGCATCTTCCATGGTGTTGAAGAAGATTGGCGCGATTTTGCCGCCCAGGCACAGACCGCCGCCGCGCTTGTTCGGCACGTTCGGAATATCGTCGCCCATAAACCACAGCACCGAGTTGGTCGCGGATTTACGCGAGGAACCCGTACCGACCACGTCGCCGACGTAGGCCAGCGGATAGCCTTTCTGCTGCAGGGCTTCGATTTGTTTAATCGGGCCGACGACGCCCGGCTGGTCCGGATCAATTCCTTCGCGGGCGTTTTTCAGCATCGCCAGCGCATGCAGTGGGATATCCGGGCGCGACCAGGCATCCGGCGCCGGAGACAGGTCATCGGTATTGGTTTCGCCGGTGACCTTGAAGACGGTAACGGTGATTTTCTCTGCCAGCTGCGGGCGGTTCAGGAACCACTCAGCGTCAGCCCAGGATTGCATGACCCGTTTAGCATGCTCGTTACCTGCTTTTGCTTTCTCTTCTACGTCGTAGAAGTTATCGAACATCAGCAGAGTATGAGACAGCGCTTTCGCGGCAATCGGCGCCAGTTTCGCGTCGTCCAGCGCATCGATCAGCGGATGAATGTTGTAACCGCCCTGCATGGTGCCCAGCAGTTCAACGGCTTTTTCAGGGGTTACCAGAGGGGAGGTCGCTTCGCCTTTGGCGATCGCGGCAAGGAATCCAGCTTTAACATAGGCGGCTTCGTCGACGCCCGGCGGTACACGGTTAATCAGCAGGTCTAACAGGAATTCTTCTTCGCCCGCAGGCGGGTTTTTCAGCAGTTCTACCAGCGCGGCCATTTGGGTTGCATCTAAGGGTTTGGCAACAATCCCCATGGCGGCACGCTCAGCTACGTGCTTACGGTATTCTTCTAGCACGACGGTTCTCCTCGCTTCTCATTGTCATAATGCGGCCTACACGTCTTCAATCAATCTGCTTCGGTATTGGCAGTTTGCCGCCTTGACGCATCTTGAAGGATTTAGTGGCTGGGCGATTTTCTTCACGCTCCTGTGAGACAGCAGTTTGTAGGGTAAATGCCCGATACCGCGTCGGCAGCATAGCAGGATTTTTGAAAGGTGTTAATCTGTTTACAAAAAAGCAACATTAAAATTTAGCTGAATCGTTAAGGGCAGGATATTGCAGGCTTTCTGTTCAAATCCCGCGACAAAAATTCCTTTCCGCGTACAACTCCCCGGGCCGATCCCAACAATAATCAATAAAAAGCCATACCGCTTACTTATACTCAGCAAACGCGCCGTTTTCGCCGATACTTTAGCGAGATGGGTTACTTTTTGGGTCAGGAGCTTCTATGTCACTGCCGTTCAAACCCCATATCATCGCCCTGCTCTGTAGCGCTGGCTTACTCGCGGCGGCGGGAACACTCTATGTACAAAGCCGAACCCCGGCGACGATCGCTGAACCGCCAGCCCAGCCAGCGCCCGCAGCGTCTACGACACAGCCGGTGACCACCACCTACACCCAGGCGCAAATTGATCAGTGGGTCGCGCCCATCGCGCTCTACCCGGACAGTCTGCTGTCGCAGGTGTTGATGGCCTCCACTTATCCCGACAACGTCATGCAGGCGGTACAGTGGTCCCAGGATAACCCCGCGATGAAAGGGGATGCGGCGGTTCAGGCGGTTGCCAGTCAGCCGTGGGATCCCAGCGTCAAATCCCTTGTCGCTTTCCCTGCCCTGCTGGCGATGATGGGCGAAAATCCGCCGTGGGTGGAGAACCTCGGCAATGCGTTTTTGGCCCAGCCGCATGATGTGATGGACTCGGTGCAGCGCCTGCGCACTATTGCCCAGCAGACCGGGACACTGAAATCCACGCCACAGCAGAAAGTGATTGTCACCCCTGCCGCACCGGTTTCCGCCAGCAGCACGGCAGCAACGTCCACCACCCACTCGGCGGCGCCTGCGCCCACGCAGGTCATTAAAATAGAACCGACCAATCCGCAGGTGGTCTATGTTCCCAGCTATAACCCCTCCACCGTCTATGGCACCTGGCCAAACAGCGCCTATCCGCCGGTCTACCTGCCGCCGCCTCCCGGGGAGCAGTTTACCGATAGCTTCGTCAAAGGCTTCGGTTACAGCCTGGGCGTGGCCACTACCTGGGCGCTGTTTAGCAGTATCGACTGGGATGATGATGATGACCACCACCATCACGATGACGACTATCACCACGGCGATTACTCGCATAATGGCGATAACATCAATATTAATGTAAATAATTTCAATCATATAACGGGAGAAAACCTGCCGGGCAACCACGTTAACTGGCAGCATAATCCTGCCTATCGCGGTCACACACCGTATCCCGATAATACGGTTGCTCAACGCTTCCATCAGACCAACGTTGCTGGCGGGCTGAGCACTACCCAACATGCGCCAGTCGATCGCGAAGCGCAGCGCCAGGCAGCGATGACCCAGCTGCATCATAACGTACCGGCGGCGACAGCGGGCAACCTGGCGGCAAACAACGCCTCACGCGATGCCCAGCGTCAGGCAGCTTCG
Source organism: Klebsiella sp. X1-16S-Nf21 (assembly GCF_002837615.1). Classification (NCBI taxonomy): domain Bacteria; kingdom Pseudomonadati; phylum Pseudomonadota; class Gammaproteobacteria; order Enterobacterales; family Enterobacteriaceae; genus Klebsiella; species Klebsiella sp. X1-16S-Nf21. Next base: position 63,746 of record NZ_PJDK01000012.1, on the reverse strand, counting down.
GCGCAATTGAAACAAGCCACCCAGCGCAGCAACTATCGCGGTTACGACAGCACACCAACCTCGACCCAGCAGCAGCGTCGCGATGCGGCGAAAACGCAGTTGAAAAATCCCACGCCGCAACAACAGCAGCGTCGGGAAACCGTTAAGAGCCGCGAGCAGAACCTGACACCTCAGCAGCAACAGCATCGGCAGCAGATCCAGTCCGCCACGCCCGCGCAGCGTCAGCAGCAGGTTAGTCATTTACGCGCCAGCGCTCTTAGCGGCAACGAAAGCCGCGCCCCCTCCTGGCAAGCGCAGCAGGAACGGGGACTGCAAAGTCGGCAGTTTTCCGCTGTAAACCGCGAGGAGCGTGGCGGCGCCAGAGAACGTCTTTCCGAACACCATGAACTGCGCCGCCGCTGAGGATGAGCAGAATGAGAAACCTATTACCTATTGCCCTGTTCACATTGATACTGTCACCGTTAGCCGCCTTCGCCCAGCAGCAGTTTTCTACACCGGAACAGGCCGCGAGCGCGCTGGCTGAGGCGCTCAGCCAGCAAAATGAAGCGGCGCTGAGCAAGGTGCTCGGCGATAACTGGCAGCAATTTTTACCTACCGATGGGATCGACCCCAGCGCCGTCGACCGTTTTCAGCGCGACTGGCAGGTAAAACATGTCATCGTGCAGCAGGGTGATAACGCCTGGCTCGACGTCGGCAGCGAGGCATGGCGGTTGCCGGTGCCTATCGTAAAAACGTCTCAGGGCTGGCGCTTTGATATGGCCGCAGGCGAAGAGGAGATCCTCACCCGCGCCATCGGTCGCAATGAACTGTCAGCGATAGCCGCCATGCACGCTTACGTTGACGCCCAGCAGGATTACTACCAGCTTAATCACCGCTGGGCGCAGAAAATCATCAGCAGTGAAGGCAAAAAAGATGGGTTGTACTGGCCGACGTCGCCGGGTGAGACGCCCAGCCCGCTGGGGCCGGCATTCAGCCCGACGGAGCCCGGCGCCGGTTATCATGGCTATCGTTTCCGCATTATCGCAGGCCGCGATGACCAGGATGCGGCCTTGCTTGCCTGGCCTGTGGAATGGGGTGAAACCGGAGTGATGAGCTTTATGATCGATCTGCACGATACCGTTTATCAGGCTAATCTCGGCGAAGAGAGCGCCGCAAAAGCGCAGGCCATCACGCGCTTTGCCCCCGATGCTGACGCCGGCTGGCAGGTTGTCAAACCATAAAAAAACGCCAGGTTGCCCTCAAGCAACCTGGCGTTTCTATTCGCTTAGCCCTGATGGGGCATCAGAGACGGATCGCCAGCAAAAGTCGGCTTTGTGCTGGATAATGCCGCTTCATCAGCGCTGATGCTTCCGGAGTTCGCCGCCCATACCCCCTCATTCGTCTTCGTCACCTGCTGATGCTGGGCATTCAGATCCTGCCCCATCGCCGCGATATGGGTCGTTTCCGTGCCACCGCTGTTGTCCGCCCAGGGGATGGTGGCGTCAGCCGCGCAGGCCACACCGGATAGGCACGTTGCAGCGACCAGCGCTGCGGTTAAAAAGCGTTTCATCTCACACCTCAACTATATCGTTAACTGCCTATAAGTTTATGGCGTTATTATTTTCAAAGTATGTATGAGGTGTAGCGGTTTATGAACGGAGACATAGTTCTAAACATCAGGCATAAAAAAAGCGGCTCCGGGAGCCGCTTATGCTTTTAGCCTGAAAGAAAAAGTTACTTTTTCTTCGCTTTGGCGTTTGGCAGATCGGTGATGCTGCCTTCGAAGACTTCTGCCGCCAGGCCAACAGACTCGTGCAGAGTTGGGTGAGCATGGATGGTCAGCGCGATGTCTTCAGCGTCGCAGCCCATTTCGATAGCCAGGCCGATCTCACCCAGCAGCTCGCCGCCGTTGGTGCCGACAATCGCGCCGCCGATAACACGGTGGGTCTCTTTGTCGAAGATCAGTTTGGTCATACCGTCTGCGCAGTCGGAAGCGATAGCACGGCCGGAAGCAGCCCACGGGAAGGTGGCGGTTTCGTAGCTGATGCCTTTCTCTTTCGCTTCTTTCTCAGTCAGACCAACCCATGCCACTTCTGGCTCAGTGTAGGCGATGGACGGGATCACTTTCGGATCGAAGTAGTGTTTCAGGCCGGAGATAACTTCTGCGGCAACGTGACCTTCGTGTACGCCTTTGTGCGCCAGCATCGGCTGACCGACGATATCGCCGATAGCAAAGATGTGCGGCACGTTGGTGCGCATTTGTTTGTCAACGCGGATAAAGCCGCGATCGTCCACTTCCACGCCCGCTTTACCTGCGTCGAGGTTTTTGCCGTTCGGTACGCGACCGATAGCGACCAGCACGGCGTCGTAACGCTGCGCTTCAGCTGGCGCTTTTTTGCCTTCCATGGAAACGTAAATACCGTCTTCTTTCGCTTCAACGGCAGTCACTTTGGTTTCCAGCATCAGGTTGAATTTCTTGCTGATGCGTTTAGTGAAGACTTTCACCACGTCTTTATCGGCCGCCGGGATAACCTGGTCGAACATTTCAACCACGTCAATCTCTGAACCCAGCGCATGGTATACGGTACCCATTTCCAGACCGATGATACCGCCACCCATGACCAGCATGCGTTTCGGTACAGATTTCAGCTCCAGGGCGTCGGTGGAGTCCCATACGCGCGGATCTTCATGCGGGATAAACGGCAGCTGAATCGGACGGGAGCCCGCCGCGATGATGGCGTTGTCGAAGTTGATCACGGTTTTACCGTTTTCGCCTTCCACTTCCAGGGTGTTGGCGCCGGTAAATTTACCCAGACCGTTAACCACTTTCACTTTACGGCCTTTAGCCATGCCAGCCAGGCCGCCGGTCAGCTGAGTGATAACTTTTTCTTTCCAGGTGCGGATCTTGTCAATGTCGGTTTTCGGTTCGCCGAAAACGATGCCGTGTTCGGCCAGCGCTTTCGCTTCTTCGATAACTTTTGCCACGTGCAGCAGCGCTTTAGACGGGATACAACCCACGTTCAGGCAAACGCCACCGAGGGTGCTGTAACGTTCTACGATGACGGTTTCCAGACCTAAATCAGCGCAACGGAAGGCTGCAGAGTAACCTGCGGGGCCTGCCCCAAGTACCACGACCTGAGTTTTGATTTCAGTACTCATCATGACCTCTGTAATTTATATCCGGCGGGTCTGACGCTATTATTCTTACGCCCAAGTCCACCGGGACGTTCTATCCGCGTGTATTTTACAAAATTGTTAACAATTTTTAAACAACAAACGGCAAACGATTTTGTCCTTTGTTGCTGATAATCCCCAACAGCCTGAGGTTATCAGAAAAAAGCCGGCCGTCAGGCCGGCTTTTTCGATTACATCACCAGGCGGCGAATGTCGCTCAAGGTGTTGTTAATGATGGTAATGAAGCGGGCACCATCAGCACCGTCGATGACGCGGTGGTCGAAGGACAGAGAGATCGGCATCATCAGACGCGGAACGAACTCTTTACCATTCCATACCGGCTCCATCGCGGACTTAGACACGCCCAGGATGGCCACTTCCGGCGCGTTAACAATCGGCGCGAAGTGGGTAGTGCCCAGGCCGCCGATGCTGGAGATGGTGAAGCAACCGCCCTGCATTTCGCCAGCCGTCAGCTTGCCATCGCGCGCTTTCTTCGAGATGGTGGTCAGTTCACGAGACAGCTCGGTGATGCTCTTCTTATTCACGTCTTTGAAGACCGGAACCACCAGACCGTTCGGGGTATCAACCGCCACACCGATGTTGATGTATTTCTTCAGCGTCAGGCGCTGACCATCTTCGGACAGCGAGCTGTTGAAGCGCGGCATCTGCTCAAGCGCAGCGGCAACGGCTTTCATGATGAAGACCACTGGGGTGAATTTCACGTCCAGTTTACGCTTCTCAGCTTCGGCGTTCTGCTGCTTACGGAACGCTTCCAGATCGGTGATATCGGTTTTGTCGAAGTGGGTAACGTGCGGGATCATCACCCAGTTACGGCTCAGGTTAGCCCCAGAGATTTTCTGGATACGACCCAGTTCCACTTCTTCGATTTCACCAAACTTGCTGAAGTCAACCTTCGGCCATGGCAGCATGCCCGGGATACCGCCGCCAGCGGCAGCCGCCGGTGCGGATTCAGCGCGTTTAACCGCGTCTTTCACATAAGCCTGAACGTCTTCGCGCAGGATACGACCTTTACGGCCGGTGCCTTTCACTTTTGCCAGGTTAACGCCGAACTCGCGCGCCAGGCGGCGAATCAGCGGCGTCGCGTGAACGTAAGCATCGTTTTCAGCGAATTCAGTTTTGCCTTCTGCTTTCGCAGCCGGTGCAGCGGCAGGCTTAGCGGCCTGAGCCGGTGCAGCAGCCGGTGCCGGAGCAGCAGCCTGAGCCGGCGCGGCGGCAGGCGCAGCGCCTTCCACTTCGAAGACCATGATCAGGGAACCGGTTTTGACTTTATCGCCGGTGCTGATTTTGATCTCTTTGACGGTACCTGCGAATGGCGCCGGCACTTCCATAGACGCTTTGTCGCCTTCGACGGTGATCAGGGACTGCTCAGCAGCCACTTTATCGCCGACTTTGACCATCACTTCGGTGACTTCAACTTCGTCGCCGCCGATGTCCGGTACGTTAACGTCTTTCGCACCGCCAGCCGCAGCTGGAGCAGCCGCCGCCGGAGCAGCAGCCTGAGCAGGTGCGGCGGCAGGCGCAGCGCCCGCCACTTCGAAGATCATGATCAGGGAGCCGGTGGACACTTTGTCACCGGTGTTGATTTTGATCTCTTTCACGGTACCCGCGAACGGCGCCGGCACTTCCATAGAGGCTTTATCGCCCTCTACGGTGATCAGGGATTGCTCAGCGGCGATGGTGTCGCCCACTTTAACCATGATCTCGGTGACTTCAACTTCATCGCCGCCGATATCCGGGACGTGAACTTCTTTCGCTGCCGCGGCAGCTGCTGGCGCAGCCGCAGCCGGCGCGGCTTCTTTCTTCTCTTCCTGCGCAGGTGCAGCGGCTGCTGCACCCTCGGCGGAATCGAAAATCATAATCAGTTTGCCAGTCTCGGTTTTGTCGCCGACGGAGACTTTAATCTCTTTCACGACGCCAGCCTGCGGAGACGGGACTTCCATAGAGGCTTTATCGCCTTCTACGGTGATCAGCGACTGTTCAGCTTCTACTTTGTCGCCCACTTTGACCAGGATCTCGGTGATTTCAACTTCATCAGCCCCGATGTCCGGTACTTTGATTTCGATAGCCATTATTCTTTTACCTCTTACGCCAGACGCGGGTTAACTTTTTCTGCATCGATGTCGAATTTCGCGATAGCGTCAGCCACCACTTTCTTATCGATTTCACCACGTTTAGCCAGTTCGCCCAGCGCTGCAACGACCACATAGGAAGCATCGACTTCGAAGTGGTGACGCAGGTTTTCACGGCTGTCGGAACGACCGAAGCCATCGGTACCCAGTACGCGGTAATCATCAGCCGGTACATAAGTACGAACCTGCTCAGCGAACAGTTTCATATAGTCAGTGGATGCCACGGCCGGAGCGTCGTTCATTACCTGAGCGATATACGGCACGCGCGGGGTTTCCAGCGGGTGCAGCATGTTCCAGCGTTCGCAATCCTGGCCATCACGCGCCAGTTCGGTGAAGGAGGTGACGCTATACACGTCAGAGCCCACGCCGTAGTCTTTCGCCAGGATCTGCGCTGCTTCACGAACGTGACGCAGGATAGAACCGGAGCCCAGCAGCTGAACTTTACCTTTGCTACCTTCGATGGTTTCGAGTTTGTAGATACCTTTACGGATACCTTCCTCGGCGCCTTCCGGCATGGCCGGCATGTGGTAGTTTTCGTTCAGCGTAGTGATGTAGTAGTAAACGTTCTCTTGTTTCTCACCGTACATACGCTCCAGGCCATCATGCATGATGACAGCCACTTCGTATGCATAGGACGGATCGTAAGAGATACAGTTCGGGATAGTCAGCGACTGAATATGGCTGTGGCCATCTTCGTGCTGCAGACCTTCGCCGTTCAGCGTTGTACGACCGGAAGTACCACCGATCAGGAAGCCGCGAGCCTGCTGGTCGCCTGCCTGCCAGCACAGGTCGCCGATACGCTGGAACCCGAACATCGAGTAGTAGATGTAGAACGGGATCATCGGCAGGTTGTTGGTGCTGTAAGAAGTCGCCGCAGCCAGCCAGGATGCGCCTGCGCCCAGCTCGTTGATCCCTTCCTGCAGGATCTGGCCTTTCTCGTCTTCTTTGTAGTAAGCAACCTGCTCACGGTCCTGCGGGGTGTACTGCTGGCCGTTCGGGCTGTAAATACCGATCTGACGGAACAGACCTTCCATACCGAAAGTACGCGCTTCGTCGGCGATAATCGGCACGAGGCGGTCTTTGATGGATTTGTTCTTCAGCATCACGTTCAGGGCACGAACAAATGCGATAGTGGTAGAGATCTCTTTATTCTGCTCTTCCAGCAGCGGAGCGAAATCTTCCAGCGTCGGCAGCTCCAGCTTCTCAGAGAAGTTCGGCTGACGGCTCGGCAGATAGCCGTGCAGTTTCTGGCGCTGAGCGTGCAGATAGGTGTGCTCTTCGGAACCTTCCGGGAAGGTGACGTACGGCAGTTTTTCGAGATCGGCATCGGCAACCGGCACGTTGAAACGATCGCGGACGTAACGAACGCCGTCCATGTTCATTTTCTTAACCTGGTGGGCGATGTTCTTACCTTCAGCGGTGTCACCCATGCCGTAACCTTTAATGGTATGGGCGAGGATTACGGTCGCTTTGCCTTTGGTTTCCTGCGCTTTTTTCAGTGCAGCGTAAACTTTCTTCGGATCGTGGCCGCCGCGGTTCAGGGCCCAAATCTGCTCGTCAGTCCAGTCGGCAACCAGCGCCGCGGTCTCCGGATATTTACCGAAGAAGTGCTCGCGCACATATGCGCCGTCTTTGGATTTGAAGGTCTGGTAATCGCCGTCAACGGTTTCTTCCATCAGCTGGATCAGCTTACCGCTGGTGTCTTTACGCAGCAGCTCATCCCAACGACCGCCCCAGATAACCTTGATAACGTTCCAGCCAGCGCCCGCGAAGATGCCTTCCAGTTCGTTGATGATTTTGCCGTTACCCGTTACCGGGCCATCAAGACGCTGCAGGTTACAGTTGATAACGAAGACCAGGTTGTCCAGCTTCTCGCGGGTGGCGATGGTGATCGCACCTTTAGATTCCGGCTCGTCCATCTCACCGTCGCCCAGGAAAGCATAAACGGTTTGTTTGGAGGTGTCTTTCAGACCACGGTGTTCCAGATATTTCAGGAATTTAGCCTGATAAATTGCCCCGATTGGGCCCAGACCCATAGAAACGGTCGGGAACTGCCAGAATTCCGGCATCAGTTTCGGGTGCGGATAAGAGGACAGACCTTTACCGTGAACTTCCTGACGGAAATTGTTCATCTGCTCTTCAGTCAGACGACCTTCCAGGAAAGCACGCGCATACACGCCCGGAGAGATGTGGCCCTGGAAGTACACCAGATCGCCGCCATCCTGCTCGTTGCGTGCGCGGAAGAAGTGGTTGAAGCACACTTCGTAGAAGGTTGCGGAAGACTGGAAGGAAGCCATGTGGCCGCCCAGTTCGAGATCTTTTTTCGATGCGCGCAGAACGGTCATGATCGCGTTCCAGCGGATCGCAGAACGGATACGACGTTCCAGATCCAGATTACCCGGGTATTCCGGTTCATCTTCAACGGCAATAGTGTTGACGTAACCGCCGGTCGATGCGCCAGCAGCCACTTTCACCCCGCCTTTGCGGGCTTCAGAAAGGAGTTGGTCAATAAGATACTGAGCACGCTCAACACCTTCTTCACGGATGACCGATTCGATCGCCTGTAGCCAGTCGCGAGTTTCGATCGGATCCACGTCATTTGGTAAACGTTCTGACATGGGGGGTATTCCTTATCTATCTAATCGTTGATTAATCTGGAACCTGTCCCATTGAACTCTTCGTTCTTCACCTTTGAACAACCAAAAATTCAATAAGACAGGTTCTGCGTTTAGTTGCCGCGCTCTAAAAATGGCGCTTAAGAACCGGAGTTCTCGTCCTTTCGTTGCTGTAAACGACGCAGTGAGCGCTCTCTACGACTCTGCTCACGGCTACGGTCCAGCAAAATTTCCTCAATGAACGCCAGGTGACGGTGCGACGCCTCACGCGCCTGCTCCGGCTCCCCGGCCATTATCGCCTCGAAAATGCGAGTACGATGGTTGCTGACCAACGGGAGCATTTCCCGGCGGGCATACAGCAATTCAAAGTTCTGACGAACGTTTTGTGCCAGCATCGGCTCCATACACCTTAGCAGATGGAGCAAAACCACATTGTGTGCCGCCTCGGTGACGGCGATTTGATACTGGACGACGGCGCCGGACTCAGCGTCCAGATCGCCCGACTGCTGCGCCCGTTCAATGGCCTGATGCAGCTCGCGGATACGATCGCGATCTTCATCATTGCTGCGCAGCGCCGCGTAATAAGCCGCGATGCCTTCCAGCGCGTGACGGGTCTCAAGCAGATCGAATTGGGATTCAGGGTGATCGGACAGCAGCTCGACCAGCGGATCGCTGAAGCTCTGCCACAGGCGGCTCTGAACAAACGTTCCACCTCCCTGACGACGAAGCAACAAGCCCTTGGCTTCGAGGCGTTGAATCGCCTCACGCAGCGAGGGGCGGGAAACGTCGAACTGCTTAGCCAGTTCGCGTTCGGGCGGAAGTTTTTCACCGGGGCGCAAGGTCCCCTCAAGGATCAGAAACTCCAGCTGCTGCTCTATCACATCGGATAATTTTGGTTGGCGGATTTTGCTGTAGGCCATATTCCCTGTCTCTGCCATTAGCCCGGAGTCAATTGGTCTTACCAATTTAAAGTTCGTAGCGCTAAAGTAACAAAGTATTCACCTTCTGTCCATACAGGTTTTGATTGAAATCAGTAAACCGCGGACATTTTAACAACCTTACAGAAATAACATTTCAGAAATGTAACCTTGCACAAATGTTACGTTTACTCACAAAGGGGTAGCGTTAACTTTATGGAAACGAAAAATTACGCTATCTGAACCGATTCAACTGCGCCATAGATGAATAAAAAATCAAATTAACAGAATAAATAACCACTCATAGGTAATGCGATGGAATAATACTGAATGTGTCTATTGATGTCTTTTTAGACACATCGTCATCATCCCTTCATAAAGCAGGTGCATTCGGTCGCGCTTAACACTATTCTCCCTCAGACGAAAGGCCTTTTTTTGAATTACCACACCGCCTTCCGTAAACAAAACAATACAGAAACGGAAGTCGCTAAATACACAAACACAACAATATGTGCGCGCCATCACTCAGGTAAAAAGTGGGCCACTTCGCCCAAATTTTCGCTGGCTATGCTTTCTGGCAGGGACAGCAGAGAAGCAGCAACCTGACGGATGACGTACACAAAAAATAACCACACACGAGGTTTCATATGGAAGGTCAACAGCACGGCGATCGGCTGAAGCGCGGCCTGAAAAACCGCCACATTCAGCTTATCGCGCTGGGCGGGGCTATCGGCACCGGCCTGTTTCTGGGAAGCGCGTCCGTCATTCAGTCCGCCGGCCCGGGTATCATTCTTGGTTACGCGATTGCCGGCTTTATCGCCTTTCTGATCATGCGTCAGTTGGGTGAGATGGTGGTGGAAGAGCCGGTAGCAGGTTCGTTCAGCCACTTCGCATATAAATACTGGGGCGGCTTTGCCGGCTTCGCTTCCGGCTGGAACTACTGGGTGTTGTATGTCCTGGTGGCCATGGCGGAACTCACCGCCGTCGGCAAATATATCCAGTTCTGGTGGCCGGAAATCCCGACCTGGGCCTCTGCGGCGGTCTTCTTCATCGCTATCAACGCCATTAACCTGACCAACGTGAAAGTGTTCGGGGAAATGGAGTTCTGGTTCGCGATTATCAAAGTGGTCGCCGTGGTGGCGATGATTCTGTTCGGCGGCTGGCTGCTGTTCAGCGGTAACGGCGGCCCGCAGGCGACGGTACGTAACCTGTGGGATCAGGGTGGCTTCCTGCCGCACGGCTTTACCGGACTGGTAATGATGATGGCGATCATCATGTTCTCCTTCGGCGGTCTGGAGCTGGTGGGGATCACCGCGGCGGAAGCGGATAATCCTGAGCAAAGCATTCCGAAAGCCACCAACCAGGTTATCTACCGTATCCTGATCTTCTATGTTGGCTCGCTGGCGGTGCTGCTCTCCCTGCTGCCGTGGACCCGCGTGACCGCGGACACCAGCCCATTCGTCCTGATTTTCCATGAGCTTGGCGATACGCTGGTGGCAAATGCCCTTAACGTCGTGGTGCTGACGGCGGCTCTGTCGGTTTATAACAGCTGCGTCTACTGCAACAGCCGTATGCTGTTCGGCCTTGCCCAGCAGGGTAACGCGCCGAAAGCGCTGCTCAGCGTCGACAAACGCGGCGTGCCGGTGAATACCATCCTCGTCTCGGCCCTGGTGACCGCGCTGTGCGTACTGATAAACTACCTGGCGCCGGAATCCGCCTTCGGCCTGTTGATGGCGCTGGTGGTCTCGGCCCTGGTTATCAACTGGGCGATGATCAGCCTGGCGCATATGAAATTCCGTCGCGCCAAACAGCAGCAGGGGGTCACCACTCGCTTCCCTGCCCTCTTCTACCCGCTGGGTAACTGGGTGTGCCTGCTGTTTATGGCGGCAGTGCTGGTGATTATGCTGATGACCCCGGGGATGGCGATTTCCGTTTGGCTGATCCCGGTATGGATTGCGGTGCTGGGCGTGGGCTATCTGTTTAAACAGAAAGCCGCCGCCACCATAAAAGCACAATAATACATCTCATAAATATTTCTCTTTGCTCTGCGCCCCTCCCTGAATAACGGGCGCAGAGCATTGTTATCTGCTTCACACTTTCCCCTCCATAGCTGATATATCCATATCGTTAACGAGTTCCTGCAACGTATTTCCCTCGATAGCAGCCAATAATTCTCTCCATACTGCAACGGAGAGACCGCACATGGCAGACAATAGACTATCAATAAAGGAAAAGATTGGTTACGGGATGGGTGATGCCGGATGCAATATCATATTTGGCGCCATCATGCTGTTTGTTAACTATTTTTATACCGATATCTTCGGCCTGGCGCCGGCGCTGGTCGGCGTACTGCTGTTGTCGGTGCGCATCATCGATGCGGTGACCGATCCGATTATGGGCGCCCTTGCCGACCGTACCCGCAGTAAATATGGCCGCTTTCGTCCATGGCTACTGTGGATTGCCTTCCCCTACGCCCTGTTCAGCGTGCTGATGTTCACTACTCCTGAGTGGACCTATAACAGCAAAGTTATCTATGCGTTCGTGACCTACTTTCTGCTGTCGGTGACCTATACCGCGATTAACATCCCCTACTGCTCGCTGGGAACGGTGATGACCGCTGATCCGAAAGAACGCGTTGCCTGCCAGTCCTATCGTTTTGTGATGGTGGGTATCGCCACGCTGCTGCTGTCATTGACGCTGCTGCCAATGGCCGACTGGTTCGGCGGCGCCGATAAAGCGAAGGGCTACCAGATGGCGATGACCGTGCTGGCCTTTATCGGCATGTGTATGTTCCTGTTCTGCTTCGCTACCGTGCGTGAACGCATACACCCGGCGGTGCAGACGAATGATGAACTGAAAAAAGACCTCAAAGACGTGTGGAAAAATGACCAGTGGGTGCGCATCCTGCTGCTCACGCTGTGCAACGTCTGCCCGGGCTTTATTCGCATGGCCGCCACCATGTATTACGTCACCTGGGTGATGGGACAAAGCACCCATTTTGCCACCCTGTTTATCAGCCTCGGCGTGGTCGGGATGATGATTGGCAGCATGCTGGCGAAAGTCCTCACCGACCGCTGGTGCAAACTGCAGGTTTTCTTCTGGACCAACATCGTGCTGGCGATTTTCTCCTGCGCCTTCTATTTCTTTAATCCGCACGCCACCACGCTGATTATGGTGCTCTACTTCCTGCTCAACATCCTGCATCAGATCCCCTCTCCGCTGCACTGGTCGCTGATGTCCGACGTTGACGACTATGGCGAGTGGAAAACCGGTAAGCGCATCACCGGCATTAGCTTCTCCGGCAATCTGTTCTTCCTCAAGGTCGGCCTGGCGGTCGCCGGAGCAATGGTAGGTTTCCTGCTGTCATGGTACGGCTACGACGCCGGCGCGAAAGCGCAAAGCGCCTCCGCCCTCAACGGCATCGTGCTCCTATTCTCGGTCATCCCCGGCGTCGGCTATCTGATCACCGCCGGCGTGGTGCGCCTGCTGAAGGTTGACCGCACCCTGATGCGCCAGATTCAAAGCGATTTAGAGAAGCGCCGCAGCAACTACAGCGAGCTGAACGAATACCAGGAACTGAAAACCAGTGAACACGTAAGGAAAGCCTGATGAACAACTGGCCAAACCCCTTTATTGAACAGCGCGCAGACCCCTTTATTCTGCGCCACCTTAATCACTACTACTTTATTGCCTCGGTACCGGAATATGACCGGCTGGAGATCCGGCGCGCGGCCACCCTTGAAGGATTGCGCGATGCTGAGCCGGTAGTGGTCTGGCGCGCGCCGCAAAGCGGGCCGATGAGCCAGCTGATTTGGGCGCCGGAGCTGCATGAAATAGACGGTAAGTGGTATATCTATTTTGCCGCCACCCATACTCACGATCTGGATGCGCTGGGGATGTTCCAGCATCGCATGTTCGTTCTCGAGTGCGCCGACAACGATCCGCTGACCGGTCGCTGGCAGGAAAAAGGCCAGGTGGTCACGCCTTTCGATACCTTCGCCCTCGATGCCACTACTTTTATCCATCAGGGCAAACGCTGGTATCTGTGGGCGCAAAAATCCCCGCATATCGAAGGCAACTCAAACTTATATCTTGCTGAAATGGCCAACCCGTGGACGCTAAAAGGCGAGCCGGTCATGCTGAGCAAGCCGGAGTTCGACTGGGAGTGCCGGGGATTTAAGGTCAACGAAGGTCCTGCGGTGCTGGTGCATGGCGATAAGCTGTTCATCAGCTATTCCGCCAGCGCCACCGATGAAAACTACTGCATGGGGTTACTCTGGATCGATCTGCAGGCCGATCCGCTGCAGCCGACGAACTGGCATAAAGCCCCGCAGCCGGTCTTTCGTACCAGCTATGAAAACCGCCAGTATGGCCCGGGCCATAATAGTTTTACCCAAACGCCGGAAGGGGAAGATGTGCTGGTGTATCACGCGCGGAATTACACCGAGATAGAAGGCGATCCACTGTATGACCCCAATCGCCATACGCGGTTAAAACTCGTCAGCTGGAGGGAGGACGGGATGCCCGACTTCGGCATCCCGCCGGCGGATACGCTGTAGCGGTTCGGAATGAAGCCCGCTGACGCGGTTCTGCAGGCCGGGTCAGGCGAAGCCGCCACCCGGCAGCAAGAGTCCCGCAGGTGCATGCATCGTGGCAGGCTGAACGCGGGCTCAGGCCGTTAAACCAGGGTGCCGTAAATCGTCAGCAGCGCCATGATCACCACCACCACCAGCGAGGTTTTCTTGGCCATCGACACCGCGGCCTTCGGGGTCGCCACTTTATCCACGTGCGGTTCACGAGCCAGGGAATACTGCGCCAGGCGGGTCAATACCTGATACTGCGATGAATGGCGGTCGCCTAACGATGCAAACCACGCCGGGAGCGCTTTCTCTCCATGCCCCACCAGAGCATAGACAACCCCCACCAGACGCACCGGCAGCCAGTCCACGATATGCAAGAGACCATCGATCCCAGACTGCAAACGGTGATGCGGCGTCTGGTAGCGCGCCAGCCACGTCTGCCAGGCGCGCAGTACGCTGTAAGCGATAAGCGTCAGCGGCCCCCACGCGCCCCCCACCACAAACCAGAAAAGCGGCGCCAGGTAATATCGATAGTTAATCCACAGCAGCGCATTTTGCAGCTCACTCAGATATTCACGCTCATCGCAGCCCGGCGGTACGCCGTGGATCAGCGTCAGCTCGCTGGCCATGGCATCGCAGGCGCGACTGTCATTGCGCGACGCCGCTTTCAGATAGGCATGATAATGCAGCCGAACCTTGCCTGCCCCGATGCACAACAGGCCCAGCAAGATCCAGAACACCAGCAGAGGTACGTTAAATAGCTGCCCCTGCAGCAGGCGCTGAATGAGATACACCACCGCGACAGCCACCACCGTCATCAGCAGCGTGCCCAGCAGCGAAAAATGTTTTATCCGGCGGAACACCACCTCCAGCCGATGATCAAGCTGCCAGTGTTCGCCCAGCTTAAACAGCCGTTCGGCGATAAGCACCAGCAGCGTCGTAAACAGCGTCATGATGTCTCCTTATCTGACGGCGCACTGAGTAGCGCCCGGAATTTTATCCAGTCAAAGGCCGGTCCTGGATCGGTTTTCCGCACGGGCGCGATATCGCTGTGGCCCGCGATGTTTTCGGCGATAGCCGGGTAAATCGTGATCAGTAGTTCCGTCACCGCCGCCAGCTGCTGGTACTGCGCATCGGTATACGCCAGGGTATCCGTGCCTTCCAGCTCAATGCCAATGGAAAAGTCATTGCAGCGTTCTCGCCCCTGATAGCAGGAGACCCCCGCATGCCACGCACGCTTATCGAAAGGCACATACTGCACGATTTCGCCATCACGGCGAATCAGACAATGTGCCGAAACGCGCAGATGAGCAATCTCGGCAAAGAAAGGATGCGCATGGGGATCCAGGGTGCCAGTGAACAGCGCATCAATCCACGGACCACCAAATTCACCCGGTGGCAGGCTAATGTTATGCACCACCAGTAAGGAAGGGGCTTCTTCATCCGGACGGCAGTCATGGTGCGGCGAGGGAACCCGACGCGCGCCGACCAGCCATCCCTCGTTCAACTGCATGCGGGATCTCCTTTCGCGAACTCATGCTTCCGGGCCACACGCCGGCCCAAAGGATGAAGTGTGTATGGTACTGAAACGTCGTTCAGGTTAGCATGTTTCCCACTTCTGAATCTTATCTATCTGGAGCTTTATCATGTCGCCTCGTCGTTACAACCCCGACCGCCGCCGTGACGTGCTGCTGGAACGTATTAACCTCGATATTACCGATGCTGTCGCACACTCCCTGCGGGAAGATTTGGGCGGCGAAGTCGACGCCAACAACGATATTAGCGCGCAATTATTGCCGCAGGATGCACGCTCCCATGCGGTGGTCATTACCCGCGAAGATGGCGTCTTCTGTGGCAAACGCTGGGTGGAAGAGGTCTTTATTCAGCTCGCCGGTGACGACGTGAATATCACCTGGCACGTGGCCGACGGCGATGCGGTCAAAGCCGACCAGCCGCTGTTCGAGCTGGAAGGCCCGTCGCGTATTCTGCTCACCGGCGAACGCACGGCGCTGAACTTTGTGCAAACTCTCTCCGGTGTCGCCAGCGTCGTCCGTCGCTACGTCGACCTGCTGGCCGGCACCAAAACCCAACTTCTGGATACCCGTAAAACGCTGCCAGGACTGCGTACCGCGCTGAAATACGCGGTACTCTGCGGCGGCGGCGCCAACCACCGCCTGGGCCTGTTCGACGCTTTCCTGATTAAAGAAAACCATATCATCGCCTCCGGCTCGATCCGTCAGGCGGTGGAAAAGGCGTTCTGGCTACATCCTGATGTGCCGGTGGAAGTGGAAGTGGAAACCCTGGATGAGCTGGAGCAGGCGTTAAAAGCCGGGGCGGACATCATTATGCTCGATAACTTCACCACCGACCTGATGCGCGAGGCGGTGAAAATCACCGCAGGCCAGGCGGCGCTGGAGGTCTCCGGTAACGTTACCTTCGACACCATCCGCGAATTTGCCGACACCGGCGTCGACTATATCTCCGTCGGCGCCCTGACCAAACATGTGCAGGCGCTCGACCTGTCGATGCGTTTTCGCTAAGTAATTGGCCTTCACGCTGCCGGGCGTGAGGGCCTGATTTTGCGAGCCGACTCGCAGCCGTTCATGCCCACCATGTAAGCAAAGTAAAAACCCTGGAATCTGGTTTCCCGGATTGTTTTCGCCTCCTCGCCTGGTATCCCAAATCCCGTCACAGTGCTCCTGTCACAACAAGGAGCGACTTATGGATAAACAACGTGGTTTCACCCTGATTGAACTGATGGTGGTCATTGGGATCATCGCTATTCTCAGTGCCATTGGCATCCCGGCCTACCAGAACTACCTGCGTAAAGCCGCCCTCACCGACCTGCTGCAGACCTTTGTCCCTTACCGGACGGCCATAGAACTTTGCGCGCTCGATCATGGCGGCCTGACGGTATGTGACGGCGGCAGCAACGGCATTCCCTCGCCGACAACCACTCGCTACCTCTCCGCCATGAGCGTGGCCAAAGGGGTCGTCACCCTCACCGGCCAGGAGAGTCTGAACGGACTGGGCGTCACCCTGACGCCGACCTGGGATAACGCCGAGGGCGTCACTGGCTGGCAGCGCGTCTGCACTATCACCGGCAACAGCGCCCTTCAGCAGGCCTGCGAAGACGTCTTCCGGGTGAAGTAAGGGCAAACACATGAAAACAGAACAGCTGATCCCTCTCTGTCGCCGCTATCACGCCATGTTGCTGCATAGCGACGAGCAGACAATAGCCATTGCGGTGGTCGATACCCCCACCGGCGGAGCTGATGGAGGCGCTGCGCTTCGCGACGCAAAAGCGAATCGATATTGAATGCTGGAGCCAGGAACAGATGGACAAGCGTCTGCAGGCCCAGGAAAAGCAGGCGCAACTGGCGCAAAACGCGGGGCCGGAAAATATCGCCGAACGGGTCAACCAGATCCTCGAACAGGCTCTGCGTCAGCGGGCGTCCGATATTCATATCGAACCCACGGAAACGCATTTACGCATCCGCCTGCGGGTCGATGGCGTCCTCCATGCCCTGCCGTTGCTGGCCCCCGAGCTGGCGGCACCGATTATTGCGCGACTCAAGGTCATGGCCAGTCTCGATATCGCCGAGCATCGTTTACCACAGGATGGTCAGTTCGCGCTGAACCTCGGCGGACGACCGCTCTCCTTTCGCATCGCCACTCTACCCTGCCGCTATGGCGAAAAAATTGTCCTGCGTCTTCTGCATCAGGTTGACCAGGCCCTGGATCTGGAGGCCCTCGGACTCTCCTCTTCCCAGCTGGCGGCTTTTCGCCAGGCGCTTAATCAGCCGCAGGGTCTACTGCTGGTCACCGGCCCGACCGGAAGCGGTAAAACGGTGACCCTCTACAGCGCCCTGCAGGCCAGAAACCGGGAGCAAGTGAACATCTGTAGCGTCGAGGATCCGCTGGAGATCCCCATCGCCGGGATGAATCAGACGCAAATTAATCCGCGTTCCGGGCTCACCTTTCACAGCGTACTCCGCGCCCTGTTACGCCAGGATCCGGATATTGTCATGGTAGGCGAGATTCGTGACGCCGAGACCGCTGAAATAGCCCTGAAAGCCGCCCAGACCGGCCATCTGGTGCTTTCCACCCTGCACACCAACTCCACCAGCGAAACCCTCACCCGCCTGCAGCAGATGGGCATCGCCCGCTGGATGATATCTTCAGCGCTCTCGCTGGTTATCGCCCAGCGCCTGGTCCGCAAGCTGTGCCCCCACTGTCGGCGCAATGTCGGTAGCGCCGCCGACCTGCCGCACAGCCTGTGGCCACGCCCGCTGCCGCGCTGGCAGGCGGCTGGCTGCGATCACTGTTATCACGGTTATCACGGCAGGCTGGCGCTGTTTGAGGTCATGCCTGTCACCCCCGGGTTACGCCAGGGAATAGTCCAGGGGCTGAATGCCATTGAAATTGAATCTCTGGCGCGAGCCGCGGGGATGATGACGCTTTTTGAAAGCGGTTGTCAGGCTATCGAACAGGGGCTGACCAGCCTTGAAGAGGTGGTGCGGGTGCTGGGGATCCCCCATGGCGACTAAGCGTCTCTGGCGCTGGCGCGGTATCGATGCGCACGGCGCCCCTTGCCAGGGGATGCTATGGCAAGCCAGTCGTCTGGAGGTGCTGCACGACCTTCAGCAGCAGCGCGTCATGCCGCTGGCCGTGCGCCGCTGTGCAGTGAAGCTGAATCTCTGGCACCCACGCTACAGTAGCGAAACGATCCGTCAGCTCGCCACCCTGCTGCAGGCCGGCCTGCCGCTGGCGGACGGTTTATCTCTGCTGGCGCAGCAGCAACCACACCCGCAATGGCAAGCGCTGCTTGAGTCCCTGGGCCGCGAACTGGTTCAGGGTGTAGCTTTCACTACCGCGCTGGCGCAGTGGCCACAAGCCTTTCCGCCGCTTTATCTGGCGATGATTAGCACCGGCGAACTGACAGGCAAGCTCGATATTTGCTGCCAGCAGCTGGCCAACCAACAGCAGGAGCAGCAGCGGCTCGCCGGCAAGGTCAAAAAAGCGCTGCGTTACCCGCTGATCGTACTCGCCCTGGCGCTGCTGGTGGTGCTGGGGATGCTCTATTTTGTCCTGCCCGAGTTCACCGCCATCTACCAGACGTTCAGTACGCCGCTGCCGCTGTTGACGCGGATGGTCGTTGCGGCAGGCGACATGCTAAGTCGCGGCTGGCCGCTACTGCTGGCCCTTTTCCTGAGCCCGCTGCTGCTCAACCAGCTGGTCCGGCGGCGTAGCGACTGGTTGCTGCGTCGCCAGCGATTGCTGAACGCGCTCCCTCTCATCGGCCCCCTGATCGGCGGCCAACAGCTGAGCCTGATCTTTACCATCCTGGCTTTAACCCAAAGCGCCGGTATTAGCTTTCTGCAGGGTTTGCAAAGTGTTGAAGCAACTCTGTCGTGCCCACTCTGGCGCCAGCGCCTGGCGCAAGCCCGTACGCTGATAGCCCAGGGGGAACCGATTTGGCAGGCGTTAAGCCGGTGCGGCGGTTTTACTCCGCTGTGCCTGCAGCTCATCCGTACGGGTGAAAGCGCGGGGGCGCTGGATCAAATGCTGGAAAATCTGGCGCACCATCATCGAGAGCAAACGCATCAGCGAGCCGACAGTCTGGCTGCGCATCTCGAACCCATCATGCTGGTGATAACCGGTTCACTGGTCGGCATTCTGGTGGTGGCGATGTATTTGCCCGTTTTTCATCTGGGCGATGCCATTGGCGGGGCGGGAGGGTGAGAAACGCTGGCGCAGCACAGGCGCCAGCGAAGCCACTTACAGGCTATTGAATATCCGGTTCTCTTGTTCCTGAACGCGGATAAAGGTCGTCCGTTTGGTCAGCTCTTTCAGACGCGACGCGCCAACATAGGTGCAGGCTGAACGCAGGCCGCCAAGGATATCGCGAGCAGTATTATCCACCGGGCCACGCAGCGGTAGCTTAACGGTTTTACCTTCCGCCGCGCGGTATTTCGCGACACCGCCAACATGGCGCGTCATCGCCGACTCGGAGCTCATGCCATAGAACAGCATGAATTTTTCCCCGTTCTCTTCAACGATGGTTCCGCCGCTCTCTTCATGGCCCGCCAGCATGCCGCCGAGCATCACGAAATCGGCGCCGCCGCCGAAAGCTTTCGCCACATCACCCGGCATGGTGCATCCGCCGTCGCTGATGATCTGGCCGCCCAGGCCGTGCGCCGCATCAGCGCACTCGATCACGGCGGAGAGCTGCGGATAGCCGACGCCAGTTTTGACGCGGGTAGTGCAGACGGAACCCGGGCCAATCCCGACTTTCACAATATCGGCGCCGGAGAGGATCAGCTCTTCGCACATTTCACCGGTGACCACGTTTCCGGCGATAATGGTTTTCTGCGGCCAGGCTTCACGGGCTTTCGCCACAAACTGCACGAAGTGCTCAGAGTAGCCGTTAGCCACGTCGATGCACACAAATTTCAGTTGCGGATTCTGAGAGAGGATCTGTTGCGTCTTTTCGAAATCCGCATCGGAAGTGCCGGTGGAAACCATCACATGCTTGAGGACATCTGCGGATGCGCCCTGTACAAACGCCTGCCATTCCTCAACGGTGTAGTGCTTGTGTACCGCAGTCAGAATACCAAAAGTGGCCAGCGCTTTCGCCATACTGAAGGTGCCGACGGTATCCATGTTGGCCGCAATAATTGGCACACCGGACCAGGTCTGGCCTGAATGTTTGAAAGTGAATTCACGTTCCAGCTCAACATCAGAACGGCTTTTGAGAGTAGAGCGTTTCGGGCGGATAAGAACGTCTTTGAAACCAAGCTTCAGATCTTCTTCAATACGCATGTGCGAATTCCTGGGGTTAATTGCATTATTGTGAGAGCACAACTCCAGTGACGTTATCATACGCACGAATCAGGCCTGCGCAAGACTGCGATTTTCACTTTTTTTACGCTACAATCGTATAAATTTACCTGGTGAATGGAGAAAAAAGCGCTTATGCCTTTCCTCGCCAGCGTATTATTTTTAACCATTTGATTTGCTTGATTAAAAGAAACAGAATAGCGGGCGGCGATCCCGGTTGGCACGTGACTATCACGACATGATCACTATCACCTCTCCGACGTGCGGCCAGTCATCGCTGTCTGAATGCAAAAAATACGAGCAATCCGTTTCAGGGTCAGAAGATATGGGGTACACAGTCGCGTTAACAGGTGGGATCGGCAGCGGTAAAAGCACGGTCGCAGACGCCTTCGCGCAGCTCGGGGTTAACGTTGTTGATGCCGATGTTATCGCCCGCCAGGTGGTCGAACCTGGCACCCCAGCGCTCCAGGCCATCGCCGGCCACTTTGGGTCGCAGATGATTGCCCCCGACGGCACGCTGAACCGCCGCCTGCTGCGGGAAAAAATTTTTGCTCACGTGGAGGATAAAGCCTGGCTTAACGCGCTGTTGCATCCGCTGATCCAGCAGGAAACGCGCCGCCAGATGCAGGCTGCTACCTCCCCTTATCTCCTCTGGGTCGTACCTTTGCTGGTCGAAAACCGCCTGTCCGGTCAGGCCGATCGCGTACTGGTCGTCGATGTGCCAAAAGAAACGCAGATCGAACGCACCATGCTGCGTGACAAGGTCAGCCGCGAACATGCAGAACATATTCTTGCCGCTCAGGCCACGCGCGAGCAGCGCCTGGCCGCCGCGGACGATGTTATTGAAAACACTGGCACGCCGGATGCAGTGGCATCGGATGTTGCCCGCCTGCACGAAAAGTATTTAATGCTGGCATCGCAGGCCGCCTCACAGGAAAACTCGTAATGCATACCCCCGTTCTGTTTGAACATCCTCTTAATGAGAAAATGCGTACCTGGCTGCGCATCGAATTTCTGATCCAGCAAATGGCTTTCCATCCGATGATTGCCACTCATGCCGATGCGCTCCATTTTTTCCGTAACGCCGGCGATCTGTTGGATGTGCTGGAGCGTGGCGAGGTGCGTACCGACCTGGTTAAAGAACTGGAGCGCCAGCAGCGCAAGCTCCAGTCCTGGGCAGAAGTACCGGGCGTCGATCAGGAGCGCATTAACGAACTGCGCCAGCAGCTGAAGCAATCCTCCAGCACCCTGATGGCCGCGCCGCGTATTGGCCAGTTTCTGCGTGAAGATCGCCTGATTGCGCTGGTGCGTCAGCGCCTGAGTATTCCAGGCGGCTGCTGCAGCTTCGATTTACCGACCCTGCATATCTGGCTCCATATGCCACAGGCGCATCGGGACGAGCAGGTGGCCAGCTGGCTCGCCAGCCTCGATCCGCTGATCCAGTCCCTGAACCTGATCCTCGACCTGATCCGTAACTCTGCGCTGTTTCGCAAACAGACCAGCCTCAACGGCTTTTACCAGGATAATGGCGAAGATGCCGATCTGCTACGTCTGCGTCTCGATCTGGCTCACCAGCTGTATCCGCAGATCTCCGGCCATAAGAGCCGTTTCGCTATCCGTTTCCTGCCGCTGGACAGTGAGTATGGGATCGTGCCGGAGCGCTTTGATTTTGAACTGGCCTGCTGCTAAGGAGATAACATGTCTGAAGAGACCATCGTCAACTGCCCGACCTGCGGCAAAAACGTGGTGTGGGGCGAGCAGAGTCCCTTTCGTCCATTCTGCAGCAAGCGCTGTCAGCTGATCGATCTGGGAGAATGGGCCGCAGAAGAGAAACGCATCCCCAGTGCGGGCGATCTCTCCGACAGCGATGACTGGAGCGAGCAGCAGCCCTGATTTACCGGCACGCTAACCCGATAATTATCGGGTTAGCGTTGTAGCCTGACGCTCAGCCCAGGCCGATAAGTTTGTTGATAACCGGTTCATTCGCCGGGGGGAACTCCTCTGGATCCAGTGTCTGACCCGCCATCCACCGTCCCGGTTGCCCTTCTTTGCCCCATGGCTCGCCTTGCCAACTTTCCACAAGGAAAAACCACAGCGTTATATGGCGGTCAGGGAACTGATACTCCAGCTTATCGAATAGCGTTGCAGACCTTACCGTAATTCCAACCTCTTCCTGCAGCTCGCGAATTAGCGCCTGCTCCGGCGTCTCATCAGATTCAATCTTCCCGCCCGGGAACTCCAGCTTATTCGCCATATGGGCATCAGCGGCGCGCTGGGTAATAAAGATTTCGCCTTGCGGATTGCGAATTATCCCGACGGCGATTTGCAGTTTTTTCATTGAATCAGCTCCATAAAAAAGGCGCAGAACTCTGCGCCTTTGTTTTTTTATCAGGCCTTAGCTCAGACGGCCGTGGCACTGTTTATATTTTTTACCGGAACCGCACGGACAGGGATCGTTACGCCCCACTTTACGCTCGCCGGTTTGTGCCGCCAGATCCTCGGCAGCGGCCTCATCGTCGCTCTGATGGCTGAGCTGCTGCATCTGCGCCAGGCGCTCGGCTTCTTCACGACGCTGTTGCTCCATCGCTTCGACTTCTTCCGGCATACGCACCTGGACTTTGCTCAGGGTGCTAATCACTTCATACTTCAGTGACTCCAGCATCGCAGCAAACATAGAGAACGATTCGCGCTTGTACTCCTGCTTCGGATCTTTCTGCGCATAGCCACGCAGATGGATACCCTGACGCAGATAGTCCATCGCTGCCAGGTGCTCTTTCCACAGGGAGTCCAGGGTCTGCAGCATCACACCTTTCTCAAAGTGACGCATCATCTCGGCACCGACCACTTCTTCTTTACGCTGGTAAGTTTCTACCGCGCTCTGCAGAATACGTTCACGCAGGGTCTCTTCATGCAGCTCTGGCTCTTTATCCAGCCACTCTTTGATCGGCAGCTCGAGGTCGAAGTCGTTTTTCAGACGCTCCTGCAGGCCTTCAATATCCCACATCTCTTCCAGCGACTGCGGCGGAATATGCGCATCGATAGTCGCTTTAAAGACGTCTTCGCGGATGCTGTTGATGGTTTCGCTGACATCAGACACGTCCAGCAGTTCGTTACGCTGAGTGTAGATCGCGCGGCGCTGGTCGTTAGCCACATCATCATATTCCAGCAGCTGCTTACGAATATCAAAGTTACGGCTTTCCACTTTACGCTGGGCGTTGGCGATAGCCTTAGTCACCCATGGGTGCTCGATGGCTTCACCCGGTTTCATCCCCAGTTTGCGCATCATGCCGGACACACGATCGGAGGCGAAGATACGCATCAGGGCATCTTCCATCGACAGGTAGAAGCGGGAAGAACCGGCATCACCCTGACGACCCGCACGGCCACGCAGCTGGTTATCGATACGGCGTGATTCATGACGCTCAGTACCGATAATGTGTAGACCGCCTGCGGCCAGAACCGCATCATGGCGCACCTGCCAGTCCGCTTTGATTTTTTCAATCTGTTCCGCCGTCGGATTTTCCAGCGCGGCGACTTCCGCCTGCCAGCTACCGCCGAGCATAATATCGGTACCACGACCCGCCATGTTGGTGGCAATGGTCACCGCTGCCGGATAACCCGCCTGGGCGACGATATCCGCTTCGCTGGCGTGGAACTTGGCGTTCAGTACGTTGTGCTTGATGCCGGCTTTGGTCAGCTCGCGCGAAACTACTTCGGATTTTTCGATCGAGATAGTCCCCACCAGCACCGGCTGGCCGGCAGCGGTGCGGGTTTTAATATCTTCGATAATCGCCTGAATTTTTTCCGCTTCGGTCATATAGACCAGATCCGCCATGTCCTTACGGATCATCGGACGGTTGGTCGGCACGACAACGGTATCCAGCTTATAGATAGAGCTGAATTCGAAGGCTTCGGTATCCGCTGTACCGGTCATCCCCGCCAGTTTCTCGTACAGGCGGAAGTAGTTCTGGAAGGTGATAGAGGCCAGAGTCTGGTTCTCGTTCTGGATCTCCACGCCTTCTTTGGCTTCTACCGCCTGGTGCAGACCATCGGACCAACGGCGGCCTTGCATCGTACGGCCAGTGTGCTCATCGACGATGATAACTTCGCCATCTTTAACGATGTAGTCAACGTCGCGGGTGAACAACGCATGGGCGCGCAGCGCGGCGGTCACGTGGTGCATCAGCATGATGTTGGTCGGGGAGTACAGCGACTCACCTTCTTCCATAATGCCTTCCTGCACCAGCAGCTCTTCGATGAGCACCAGACCGCGTTCGGTCAGGTTAACCTGGCGGGCTTTCTCATCAACAGAGAAGTGGCCTTCACCGGTAAAGGTATCCGAATCCTCTTTTTCCTGACGGATCAGATGCGGGATGATTTTGTTTACCTTACGGTACATTTCAGAGCTGTCTTCCGCCGGACCGGAAATGATCAGCGGGGTACGCGCTTCGTCGATCAGGATGGAGTCCACCTCATCCACCAGCGCATAGTGCAGTTTACGTTGAACGCGCTCTTCCGGGCTGAAGGCCATGTTGTCGCGCAGATAGTCGAAGCCGTATTCGTTGTTGGTACCGTAAGTGATGTCGGCCGCGTAGGCGTCACGCTTCGCCGGCGCCGGCAGACCGGACATATTGATGCCCACGCTCATACCAAGGAATTCGAACAGCGGACGGTTGTTTTCGGCGTCACGCTGCGCCAGATAGTCGTTGACGGTCACCACGTGGACGCCTTTACCGGTCAGCGCGTTGAGGTACGCTGGCAGGGTCGCGGTCAGCGTTTTACCTTCACCAGTACGCATCTCGGCGATGCAGCGATCGTTAAGCACCATACCGCCCAGCAGCTGGACGTCGAAGTGGCGCATGCCAAACACACGCTTACTGGCTTCGCGAACGACGGCAAAGGCTTCCGGGATCAGGTTTTCCAGCACTTCGCCTTTTTCCAGGCGCGCGCGGAATTCAGCAGTTTTCGCTTTCAGCTCGTCATCAGAGAGTTTTTCCATCGCCGGTTCCATACCGTTGATGATATTGACAACTTTGCGCATACGACGCAGCGTACGGTCGTTACGGCTGCCGAAAACCTTAGTTAACATTTTAATAAGCATAATAAAATCTCAAACGCCCCGCGGTGCGGAGTCACAAAAAATAGGATGGTCCGTGGTTATTTTCAGCTGAGACGTTGAGGTCCTGCGCGGATCCCCGCCACCTGGCTAATCCAGGCGCTCACGCGGAAGGCAGAATATGAGGAAGAGATGTAAGCCACCTGGCGGATCACCACCGGCGGCGTGCTGTCCTGGGTCAGCAGCGCGCTGAGCGTATCAAGCAGCGCCAGATGTTGGGCCTGCAGCGGAGAAGTTTCTTCCGCCACCGGCAATGCCTGTGGCGCCATCGCGAAGGAGAGATGACGAATAACGGTGCGAATGGCGTGCTGATGCCAGTAGTCGACGGTAAAGTTCGGCCGACGATTACTCTCCAGCAGCGCCAGCTGAGAGAAGTTAACTTTGCTCGGATTATGGTTGCTGGACGTTGCCTTCGCCGGCGTCGCGGTTTCGTGGCTGTTGCTAAGCGCGGGCAGGCCGAAGCTGGCCGCGACCATCCCCAACAGGAGATGCGGCCAAAAATACCGTCTGCCAAACTGTCGCCAGCGCGTCAGCAATCCACTCACTTTCATTACCTTTCGTTGGTATACCCGTCGTCGTTCAGGCTGCCTCTTAATTAGCGTTTTTTGCAGGACACCCTGACATCCACGGGGTAAAGCAACCCGGAGAAATAATTTTGCGCTCAAATACTAACATTATTACCGCGCTGAGGCAGCATGAATGAAGGCGATTGCCCGGGGAAAACGCTTAATAAAACAGCGAACGCGCGCTAATTATTGCCCGACAATCACTGCGAAAAATAACTGGAAGGGGTTATAAAAGAAAAACGACTGGTTCCCTGGTCGGAGAGAGTACCAGGTTACCAGTCGAATTTACTGAATGGTCAGGCTTACGCCAGAACCATCGACGGTGCGCGGAACGCCATAGGCAGTTTTGCGTCGTCTTCGAAGGTCACATACTCCCAGGCTTCCTGTTTTGCCAGGACCGCCTGCAGCAGTTTGTTATTCAACGCGTGACCCGATTTGTACGCCGTGAATGCGCCGATAATGTTGTGACCACACATAAACAGGTCACCGATCGCATCCAGCATTTTGTGGCGAACAAATTCGTCTTCAAAGCGCAGACCGTCTTCGTTCAGTACGCGATAATCGTCAACAACGATGGCACAATCGAAGCTGCCGCCCAGGCACAGGCCGCGGGACTGCAGATATTCGATATCGCGCATAAAACCGAAGGTACGCGCACGGCTAATCTGACGCATGAACGCATCGGCCGAGAAGTTCAGCGTATAGCGCTGGGTGCTGGCATCAATCGCCGGATGGTTAAAATCGATGGTGAAATCCAGCGAAAAACCATTGTACGGTTTGAATTCAGCCCATTTGTCGCCATCTTCGACGCGAACCGTCTCTTTGATACGAACAAATTTCTTGGCGCAGTTCAGTTCATCGATGCCGGCGTCCAGCAACAGATAAACGAACGGAGCCGCACTGCCGTCCATAATCGGGATTTCCGGCGCATCGACTTCAACAATAATGTTGTCGATACCCAGGCCAGCCAATGCGGCGTTCAGGTGTTCAACCGTAGAAATCCGCACGTCATGCTCATTAACCAGGCAAGTACAGAGCATGGTATCACGCACAGATTTGGCATCAGCCGGAAAATCTACCGGTGGATTCAAGTCGGTGCGACGATAGATGACCCCGGTATTTGCCGGCGCAGGGCGTAACGTCAGTGTGACTTTCTTGCCGGTATGCAAACCGACACCAGTCGCCTGAACGATACGTTTAAGAGTCCTTTGTTTGATCATCGTATAATCTCGCCAATTTACCTATCCAACCGAAGTGTACACCACTATCGGGAGGCCAGTTTAGCACAAAGAGCGCAGATGCCCAACTTCCAGTCGATTCTTAATCGGCTTGCTTACGCAGGAAGGCTGGGATATCCAGATAATCCGGCTCTTTCGCGGTTTGCGGCGTATTGTCGTTCACCACTTTTGCTGCCGGCTTCTGCTCTTGCGTCAGCGGCGACATACCGTGCTGCTGGTAGCGATCCATCACCGGCTGCTGAACCTGTTTGTTGGTCACCAGGGTAATTTCCGGACGCTTGTCCATGCCGATACCAGTCGCCACCACGGTCACGCGCAGCTCGTCGTTCATATCCGGGTCCAGAGAAGTACCGATAACTACGGTCGCGTTATCCGACGCAAAGGCACGGATGGTGTTACCCACGGTTTCGAACTCATCCAGACGCAGGTCGAAGCCCGCAGTGATGTTAACCAGTACGCCGCGCGCGCCGGACAGGTCGATATCTTCCAGCAGCGGAGAAGAGATAGCCATTTCAGCCGCTTCTTCCGCACGGTCTTCACCACTCGCCACGCCGGAGCCCATCATCGCGTAGCCCATTTCTGACATCACGGTACGGACGTCCGCGAAGTCGACGTTCATCAGGCCCGGACGCGTAATCAGTTCGGCGATACCCTGCACCGCGCCTTTCAGTACATCGTTTGCCGCGCCGAACGCGTCGAGCAGAGAAATACCACGGCCGAGTACTTTCAGCAGCTTGTCGTTCGGGATGGTGATCAGTGAGTCAACGTGCTTGGACAGCTCGGTGATCCCCTGCTCAGCAAACGCCATGCGCTTCTTGCCTTCGAAATTAAACGGCTTCGTGACCACCGCAACGGTGAGGATACCCAGATCCTTCGCCACTTCCGCAACCACTGGCGCCGCACCGGTACCGGTACCGCCGCCCATACCTGCCGCGATGAACACCATGTCTGCGCCATCAAGGGCCGCACGCAGCGCTTCGCGGTCTTCGTCCGCCGCATTGCGGCCGACTTCCGGGTTCGCGCCCGCACCCAGACCTTTGGTAATACCGCTACCGATCTGGATAGTCTGGCCAACAGCCGTTTTACGCAGCGCCTGCGCATCGGTGTTCACCGCGAAGAATTCAACACCCTCAATGCGCTCGCGCACCATGTGTTCAACGGCGTTACCGCCGCCGCCACCGACGCCGATGACTTTAATCACCGCGTCGTTGGTCAGTTCCATAGGTTCAAACATAGTTTCTCTCCGTCTTGTGCCTGTCGCCTGAGAACGCTAATTGTCTGCGTTCTCTTAAAAAATTAAAACTCTTTTCGCAGCCAGCTGTTGAGTCGTTTAATCCACGAGCCCACTGACGCCGTCACGCGTTTTTCGACTTCCGCTTCACCACTCAAATGTGACTCTTTGCCGTAGTGCAGCAGCCCAACCGCCGTCGAATAATACGGCTCCTGGGCGTAATCCGTTAAACCAGTAATGTTCAGCGGCGCGCCAATACGCACCTGGGTATGGAATACCCGCTGCGCGCAGGCCGCCAGGCCTTCAATTTGCGCCGCGCCGCCGGTTAACACAATCCCTGCCGCCAGATGATGTTTGACACCCTGCTGGCGAAGCTGTTCCTGCAGCTGCAGGATCTCTTCGTTGACCAGATTAAGCAGCTCGGTATAACGCGGTTCAATCACCTCTGCCAGCGTCTGACGCTGCAGGCTGCGCGGCGGACGTCCGCCTACGCTCGGGACTTCGACGTTTTCGTCTTTACCGACGATGGAACCTAATGCGCAACCGTGACGAACCTTAATCGCTTCGGCATCGCTCGGCGGCGTACCAAAGGCATAGGCGATATCGCTGGTCACCACGTTCCCGGCGTACGGGATCACTTTGGTGTGACGCAATGCGCCGCCGGTGTAGACGGCGATATCCATTGTACCACCGCCGATGTCCACGACGCAGACGCCCAGCTCACGTTCATCTTCTGTTAATACCGAATAACTGGCCGCTAACCCGGCGAAAATAAGTTGGTCAACTTTCAGACCGCAACGTTCCACCGCTTTAACAATGTTTTTCGCCATATCGTTATGGCAGGTAATCAGATGCACCTTCGCCTGCATACGCACGCCGGACAGCCCTACCGGGTTTTTAATCCCTTCCTGGTAGTCGATGGCATATTCCTGCGGAATCACGTGCAGGACGCGATGTTCATCGCGGACGCGAACCGACTTCGCGGTGTGGACCACGTTCTCAACGTCATCCAGCGTCACTTCTTCTTCCGAAATCGGTACCATCCCGATTTCATTCTGACAGCTTATATGTTTACCCGAAAGTGCCAAATAAACTGATGAAATCTGGCAATCCGCCATCAGTTCGGCCTGGTCGATGGCGCGCTGTACGCATTTCACCACCGACTCGAGGTCGTTCACACCGCCTTTATCCATACCACGTGATGGGCAACTGCCCACGCCGATGATATTAATCATGCCGTCGGGCAGAACTTCCCCTACTAAAGCGGCCACCTTAGCGGTGCCAATCTCCAGTCCAACTACCAGTTTTCTGTCCGTCGCCTTGATCATTGTTGTTCTGCCTGTGCCTGATTCTGTTGTTGATTAGTTTCCTCTACGGGAGCAGGTACCCAGCCCACTGCCGCACCCGAGTCATAACGCAAATCAACGTAGCTAATCCGTTTGCCGTCGGTCTGCGCCTGCTGCTGGAGAACCGGGTAGAGTTCCATAAAGCGCTGAAGCCGTTTCATGGTATCGCCACGGCCAAGGTTGAGCTTAATGTCATTATTAAGCGTCAACTGCCAGGAGCGACGGGCGGTCATCGCCGCCACTTTCAACGTGAATTTATCCTTTGCCAGCACCTGCCCCATGTCACGATACCCTTGCAGCACTTCGTTCTCACTGCCTTCCGGGCCGTATAACATCGGTAAATTCTGTTTGCTGGTGCGATCCGCCGGTACGCTGAAGGCATTTCCTTCTGCATCCACCATATGTTGATCATTCCAGCGCGCAATCGGCACATATTCAACCAGATGAATCTTCAATTCATCGGGCCACTGCTTACGGACGCTCGCCTGCTTAATCCACGGCAAGCGTTCAATTTGACTCTGAATAATGTTCACATCCTGAGTCATGAAAGTACCCGGTGAACCCAACGCCAGAATCGCCTGGCGGATGTCATCATTGCGCGTATAGTGACGCTCGCCGGTCACCACCATCTTCGACAGCGGCAAGCGCTGCGCATCTTCCATCCAGCCAAGAACCATCCACCCGCTGACCAGCACGGTAAACAGCACCGCCAGCAGGAAAACGATCCCTGCCAGCCGCGTTCCATTACTCCGACGCGAAGAAGAAACGTCCTCTTCATGGTTCCGCGTATTCAGCGCAGCCTGCGACATATCACCCCGCCAGGTCCAGAATTCGTACAACAAGCTGGGAGAAGCTCATTCCTGCCTGACGCGCCGCCATCGGTACAAGGCTATGGCTGGTCATGCCCGGGGAAGTATTTGCTTCCAGCAGATAAAACTGGCCATCGCTGTCCAGCATCACGTCAATACGGCCCCAGCCTTTACACCCCAGAACATTCCAGGCTTTAAGCACCAGGCTCTGGATGTCTGACTCACGCGCGGGATCTTCAAATCCAGGGCAGAAATATTGCGTCTCATCAGACAGATACTTCGCCTCATAATCATAGAAGGTTCCCGCGGCCTGGATACGTATTGACGGTAAAATTTCTTCACCGACGATGGCGACGGTAAATTCCGGCCCACTAAGCCATTTTTCGACCAAAACTTCATCATCATGCTGAAAAGCCAGCGCCAATGCACTCGGTAAATCACAGCTTTCGCTGACTTTCGACATCCCGACGCTGGAGCCTTCACGGCTCGGCTTGATGATGACCGGCAGGCCCAGCGCCGCAATCTGTTGTTCAACGGCAGCAGAAAGTCCTGCAGTAAACTGGGCGCGGGTCAGCGCGACCCACGGCGCGACCGGCAATCCCGCCCCCTGCCACAGCCATTTGCTGCGCAGTTTATCCATCGACAACGCAGAGGCCATCACCCCGCTGCCGGTATAAGGCAACTGGATCAGATCCAGCAGCCCCTGCAATGTGCCATCTTCCCCGCCGCGGCCATGGAGGGCAATAAACGCTTTCTTAAAGCCCAGATTTTTTAACTGGGTAATATCGATGTCGCGCGGGTCGACCGGATGGGCATCCACCCCGCCTTCACGCAGCCCGGCCAGCACCGCGGCGCCTGAATTCAGCGACACTTCACGTTCAGCGGAGGTTCCACCGAAAAGCACCGCGATTTTATCAGCCATGGCGCTCTTCCTCCGTTTTTTGCGGAGCCAGTTTGATTTCAGCCAGGTGACGGGCAATTTTTCCGATATTGCCCGCGCCCTGCACCAGCACTAAATCGTTACCGGTCAGCACCGACGCCAGCATCTCCGCGGCCTGGGCCGGGTCAGAGACCAGGATTGGGTCAACTTTACCGCGACCGCGGATCGTACGGCACAGTGAGCGGCTATCGGCGCCCGGGATCGGCGCTTCGCCCGCCGGATAGACATCCAGCATCAGCAGCGCATCGACCTGGGTCAGCACGTTGGCGAAATCGTCATACAGATCGCGGGTACGGGTATAACGGTGCGGCTGGAACAGCATCACCAGATTTTTATCCGGCCAGCCAGCGCGCGCGGCTTTGATGGTGGCGTCCACTTCCGTCGGGTGGTGGCCGTAGTCATCGATCAGCATCGCGCTGCCCGGCTTGCCGTTGACTTCCGCCAGCGGAAACTCGCCAAGAAAATCAAAGCGGCGTCCGGTTCCCTGGAAACTTTCCAGCGCGCGCAGGATCGCCTGGTCGTCAATCCCCTCTTCCGTCGCCACGGCCACCGCCGCCGCCGCGTTCAATGCGTTATGGCGTCCCGGGGCATTGAGCGTGACCTGCAGGATCTCTTTATCCTGACGCACCAGGCGAAAATGGCCTTGAGCCCCAAGCTGACGGTAGTCCTCGACGCGAACGTCGGCGTCGTCGCTAAAACCGTAGGTGGTGATCTGCCGGCCGACGCGCGGCAGCAGTTCACGAATAACCGGATCGTCCACGCACATCACCGCGCGTCCGTAGAACGGCAGGTTGTGCAGGAAGTTAATAAAGGTCTGCTTCAGATTTTCGAAGTCGCCATGGTAGGTATCCATATGGTCGGCTTCGATGTTGGTCACAATCGCGACCATCGGCTGCAGATGCAGGAACGACGCATCGCTCTCATCCGCTTCCGCAATCAGATAACGGCTATGGCCGAGACGGGCATGCACGCCCGCCGCTTTCACCAGCCCGCCGTTGACGAAGGTCGGGTCGAGCCCGGCTTCGGCGTAAATACTGGACACCATCGCGGTGGTAGTGGTTTTGCCGTGAGTTCCGGCAATCGCAATCCCGTGGCGGAAGCGCATCAGCTCCGCCAGCATTTCCGCACGGCGGATCACCGGAATGCGCGCTTCGTGTGCGGCAACGATTTCCGGGTTATCTGCGGAAATCGCGCTGGAAACGACCACAACGCTGGCATCGCGCACGTTTTCCGGGCGATGGTTGAAATAAATAGTGGCGCCAAGCTGCGACAGCTGTTGGGTCACCGGATTCGGCGCCAGGTCGGAGCCGCTGATCTGATAACCTTCATTAGCCAACACTTCGGCAATACCGCCCATACCGGCACCGCCGATGCCGACAAAGTGAATGTGCCGGACGCGACGCATCTCGGGCACTATGGAACGCAGTTTTGCCAAATCTTGTGTATTCATTCTTTACGCCATCAACTTCTGTCATTCGGGCGGTGAAAATCACCGCAATTAGCGCGCCAAAGCTACGGCGCTGACCTCTTCTGCTACTCGCTCGGTAGCGTCCGGAATCGAAGCGCCACGCGCTCGTTCCGCCATATCCAGCAACGTTTCCCGATCCCAGCTCGCCAGGGTAGAGGCAACCGCCTCTACCGTGAACTCAGGCTGTTCAAGAATTTTCGCCGCGCCGGCTTTCTCCAGCGGCAGCGCATTCCAGTACTGCTGACGATCTTTGTGCTGGAAGGGTACAAACAGCGCCGGTAAACCTGCAGCCGCGATTTCGCTGACCGTCAGCGCGCCGGAACGGCAAACCACGACATCAGCCCAGGCATAGGCCGCGGCCATGTCATCAATAAATTCCGTCACTTTATGCTGCGGCTGCCCCGCAGCGGCATAGGCCT
This sequence comes from Klebsiella sp. X1-16S-Nf21, assembly GCF_002837615.1. Taxonomy (NCBI): domain Bacteria; kingdom Pseudomonadati; phylum Pseudomonadota; class Gammaproteobacteria; order Enterobacterales; family Enterobacteriaceae; genus Klebsiella; species Klebsiella sp. X1-16S-Nf21. The sequence goes on along the minus strand of NZ_PJDK01000012.1, from coordinate 30,355 downwards.
GTTGCACGGTTTGCTGACCGCCTTTGCCGCTCTGATGCCAGATGGTCACCGCATCACCGAGCTTCGCCGCCACCTGCGGCATAGTCTGGTTCAGGACGCGCGCGCCCTGAGAGCCACCGACCACCAGCACGCGAATCGGTCCATGACGCCCCACCAGTCTCTGACCCGGCAGCGGCAGCGCCAGTACATCGGTACGCACCGGGTTTCCGACCACGTCCGCATGCGGGAACGCGCCGGGAAACGCCTGCATCACTTTCTTCGCAATCTTCGCCAGCCATTTGTTGGTCAGACCGGCAATACCGTTTTGTTCGTGGAGGACCACCGGGATCCCCAACGACCACGCCGCCAGACCGCCAGGCCCGGAGACATAGCCGCCCATGCCCAGCACCACATCCGGCTGGAAACGCTTCATGATCGCTCGCGCCTGACGCCAGGCGTTGAAGATACGCACCGGCGCCAGCAGTTGCGCTTTTATCCCTTTGCCACGCAGGCCGGAGATACGGATAAAATCAATCTCGATGCCGTTTTTCGGCACTAAATCCGCTTCCATACGATCGGCGGTACCCAGCCAGCGAACCTGCCAGCCCTGGTCCATTAAATGGTGCGCGACCGCCAGCCCCGGGAACACATGCCCGCCGGTACCGCCCGCCATCACCATCAACCGCTTTTCCTGACCGCTCATCGAACACCCCGTGTAAACGCCTGGGCTTTTTCCAGACGCGTTTCATAATCTATTCGCAACAACAACATGATGGCCGTCGACATAATCAGCAGACTGGAACCACCATAACTGATCAGCGGCAGCGTCAAACCTTTCGTCGGCAGCATCCCCGCCGCCGCCCCGACGTTAACTAACGCCTGGAAGCTAAACCAGATGCCAATCGCACAGGCGAGGAAGCCGGAGAAGCGATGATCGATCTCCAGCGCTTTACGGCCAATCGACATGGCGCGGAAAGCGACGAAGAATACCATTAAAAGCGCCAGTACCACACCGATATAACCGAGTTCTTCGCCGATAATGGCGAAGATAAAGTCAGTGTGCGCTTCCGGCAAATACTCCAGTTTTTGCACTGAGTTGCCGAGGCCCTGCCCCCACATCTCGCCGCGGCCAAAGGCCATCAGCGACTGGGTCAGCTGGTAACCACTGCCGAACGGGTCTTCCCATGGGTTCCAGAAGGAGGTCACGCGGCGAATACGGTACGGTTCAGCGAGGATCAGCAGGACCACCGCCGAGATACCCATGCCGATAATGGCGATGAACTGCCACAGTTTCGCGCCAGCAAGGAAGAGCATCGCCAGCGTGGTGACGAACAGCACTACCACGGTACCGAGGTCAGGCTGCGCCAGCAGCAGGATCGCCAGCACGAAAATCACGCCCATCGGTTTTAAGAACCCGCGCAGGTTGTTACGCACTTCATCCGCTTTACGCACCAGATAGTTGGCGATATAGCAGAACAGCGACAGCTTGGTGAACTCCGCCGGCTGAATACGCAGCGGGCCAAGGGCGATCCAGCGCGATGCGCCGTTTACCGAGCTGCCCACCACCAGTACGATCAGCAGCATCACAATTGAGGCAATCAGCATCGCGGTACTGTGGCGCTGCCAGAAATCCATCGGCAGGCGCAGCGTCACCAGCGCGAGGACAAAGGCCAGCACAATATACAGGCCGTCGCGCTTGGCAAAGAGGAAAGGATCGTTCGCCAGGCGCTGCCCCACCGGCATCGACGCCGAGGTCACCATGATAAAGCCGATCGCCGCCAGGCCGAAGGTCAGCCATAGCAGCATCCGGTCATACATCACCAGACTGTCGTTATCTTTCGGGCGCGAGCCCATCACCCAGCCTTTTAGCGCGGCGAACAACCAGGCGAAGATAAACATCCCCGGCAGTCGCGGCAGTCTCAACCGAGGCAAGCTCAGCTGCGGCATTCTCAGGCGTGGGAGAGAGAAACGCATCAACCTAACTCCTTCGCCAGACGGGCAAACATATCGCCCCGTTGTTCAAAATTCTTAAACTGATCCAGGCTGGCGCACGCCGGCGACAGGAGCACCATGTCGCCCGCTTTCACCAGGGGCGCTATCTGACGCATCGCCTGTTCCATGGTCTCAGTTTGTACCGCCACGTCAGGACGCAGCTCAGCGAGCTCGGCGCCATCGCGACCAAAACAGTACAAGCGAATACGATCGCCGCCGAGGTAGCGCTTCAGCGGGGTAAAATCAGCGGACTTGCCGTCGCCGCCCAGCAGCAGATACAGCGTGCCGTCCAGCTGCAGGCCGTTCAGCGCCGCCTCGGTGCTGCCGACGTTGGTGGCCTTCGAGTCGTTAATCCAGCGTACGCCGTTGTGATCCAGCACCAGCTGAAAGCGATGGGCCAGACCAGTGAAGGTGGTTAATGCCTTGAGGCTACTGGCCCGCGGCAGGCCCGCGGCATCGGCCAGCGCCAGTGCCGCCAGGGCGTTGCTGTAGTTATGCTGACCGGTGAGAGGCATCTCTTTCACATTGAGGACTTTCTCACCTTTAACGCGCAGCCAGGTTTCGCCCTGCTGACGGTTAAGGTGGTAGTCACCGACATCGACACCAAAGCTGATGCAGCGATCGTCCGCCCCGCGTACCGGCATCGTGAGCGCATCGTCCGCGTTCACCACGCAGGTTTTTGCATTCTCGTAAATCCGCAGCTTCGCCGCGCGATACTGCTGCAGCCCCAGCGGGTAGCGGTCCATATGGTCCTCAGTCACGTTGAGGATGGTTGCCGCCACCGCCTGCAGGCTGGAGGTCGTTTCCAGCTGGAAGCTGGAGAGCTCCAGCACATACAGCTCACGATCGGTGTCCAGCAGCATCAGCGCCGGCAGGCCGATATTACCGCCCACGCCGACGTTAACGCCGGCCGCTTTCGCCATCTCGCCCACCAGAGTAGTGACAGTGCTTTTGCCGTTAGAGCCGGTAATGGCGATAATCGGCGCCTGCGCCTCGCGGCAGAACAGTTCGATATCACCAACGATCTCTACGCCTGCATCGGCTGCCGCGCTCAGTGAAGGATGGGCCAGCGCGATGCCGGGACTGGCGACAATCAGATCCGCCGCCAGCAGCCAGGTATCATTGAGTCCACCGACATGGCATTCGACCGATTCGGGTAATTTATCCAGCCCCGGAGGCGCGACGCGGGTGTCCATCACGCGCGGCGTCACGCCGCGCGCCATGAAAAAGTCCACGCATGACAGGCCGGTCATACCCAGCCCAATAATGACGACTTTTTTACCCTGATAATCTGCCATGATTAACGTACCTTCAGCGTCGCCAGGCCAATCAGCACCAGCATCAGCGAAATAATCCAGAAGCGCACGATAACGCGCGGCTCCGGCCAGCCCTTCAGTTCATAGTGATGGTGAATCGGCGCCATACGGAAGATGCGCTGACCGCGCAGCTTAAAGGAGCCAACCTGCAGGATCACCGACAGAGTCTCCACGACGAAAACGCCGCCCATAATCACCAGCAGGAATTCCTGACGCAGCAGCACGGCGATAATGCCCAGCGCGCCGCCAAGCGCCAGCGAACCGACGTCGCCCATAAAGACCTGCGCCGGATAGGTGTTAAACCACAGGAAGCCCAGACCCGCGCCGACAATCGCCGTACAGACGATCACCAGCTCGCCAGCATGGCGCAGATAAGGAATGTGCAGGTAGTTGGCGAAGTTCATGTTGCCGGTAGCCCATGCCACCAGCGCAAAGCCGGCAGCGACGAAGACGGTCGGCATAATCGCCAGGCCGTCGAGGCCATCGGTCAGGTTGACCGCATTGCCGGTACCGACGATAACGAAGTAAGCCAGCAGGATATAGAGCAGGCCCAGCTGCGGCATCACGTCTTTAAAGAATGGCACCACCAGCTCGGTCGCCGGGGTGTCTTTCCCGGCCAGATAGAGCGCGAACGCCACGCCCAGCGCGATCACCGACATCCAGAAATACTTCCAGCGAGCGATCAGGCCTTTGGTATCTTTGCGCACGACTTTACGGTAATCATCAACAAAGCCGATGATCCCGTAGCCGATTAATACCGTCAGTACGCACCAGACGTACGGGTTGGAGGGGTAAGCCCACAGCAGAACGGAGACGGTGATCGCAGTGAGGATCATGATCCCCCCCATGGTCGGCGTGCCGCGTTTGCTGAAATGGGACTCTGGACCGTCGTTACGTACGACCTGGCCGAAGGAGAGTTTTTGCAGACGGGCGATCATGCGCGGGCCCATCCACAACGAGATGAACAGCGCGGTCAGCAGGCTGACGATGGCGCGAAACGTCAGATAAGAAAAGACGTTAAAGCCGGAATAATATTTGACCAAATGTTCGGCCAGCCATACTAACATGTCCCAGTCTCCTGTAATGCGCGTACTACCTCTTCCATGGCGGCACTACGTGAACCCTTCACTAAAATGGTCATTATCTTGTGCTCCGCCAGCAGCTCGCGCAGGCGAGCCACTACTGCGGCTTTATCATTAAAATGTTCGCCCACGCCGCTGGCGCGGCTGATATCCGCGCTCAAGGTGCCGACGCTGAGGACGCAATCCAGCCCCGCCGCTTTCGCTGCCTCGCCGACTTCGCGATGGCAGGCCGCGCTTGCCGCGCCAAGCTCCGCCATATCGCCGACCACCATCGCCCGGAAGCCGGGCATCTCTGACAGTACCTGCACTGCCGCGGTCATCGAACCAACGTTGGCGTTGTAGGAGTCATCCAGCAGCAGCTGGCTCTCCGTCAGCCGGATCGGGAACAGACGCCCCGGAACGGCCTTCAGCTGCGCCAGACCGGCTTTTACCGCCGCCAGATCGGCGCCTACCGCCATCGCCAGCGAGGTCGCCGCCAGCGCGTTAGCGATGTTATGGCGTCCCGGCAGCGGCAGCAGGACGTCAACGTTGCCGGTTGGGGTCTGCAGCGTAAATTCGGTACCGTGGCTGGTGATCTGCACGTTGGTCGCCGTGAAGTCGCTGTTGGCCGCATTCGGTGAGAAGCGCCACACTTTGCGATCGCCAATCACCGCCTGCCAGTTCAGCCAGTCGTTGTTATCAGCATTGAGAATGGCGATGCCGTTTTCCGGCAGACCGGTATAGATTTCGCCCTTCGCCTTCGCCACGCCCGCCAGCGAGCCGAAACCTTCGAGGTGCGCCGCAGCAAGGTTGTTGACCAGCGCGGCTTCCGGACGCGTCAGGCTGACGGTCCAGGCGATTTCGCCCTGGTGGTTGGCGCCGAGTTCGATCACCGCGTACTGATGCTCTTTAGTCAGGCGCAGCAGCGTCATCGGTACACCGATATCGTTGTTCAGGTTGCCAGCGGTATACAGTGTGTTGCCGCACTGGCTAAGGATCGCCGCGGTCATCTCTTTGACCGAGGTTTTACCGGACGAGCCGGTCAAGGCGACGACGCGGGTCGGTACCTGCTGACGCACCCAGGCGGCTAACTCGCCGAAAGCCTGGCGGGTATCTTTCACGATCACCTGCGGGAGATCGCAGGCCAGCGGACGGCTCACCAGCAGCGCGCCGGCGCCAGCTGCTTTCGCCTGTTCGGCAAAATCATGAGCGTCGAAACGCTCGCCTTTGAGCGCCACAAACAGGCAGCCCGCCGTCACTTTACGGGTATCGGAGGTCACCTCGTCGATAGCGATGTCGCTACCCTGCCGTTCGCCATGGGCGATCGCGGCGAGCTGGCTTAACGTAAAGCGAATCATGCTACCGCTCCCAGCAGACGCGCGACGGTGACGCGGTCGGAATAATCCAGACGGCGATTGCCGACGATCTGGTAATCTTCATGGCCTTTACCCGCCACCAGCACCACGTCGTTCTCTTTCGCCTGCATCACGGCGTTGGTGACCGCTTCCGCGCGGCCTTCCATCACCTTCGCATGACCCGCATCGAGCATGCCGGCCAGAATATCGTTGATAATCGCCCGCGGCTCTTCGGTGCGCGGGTTGTCATCAGTGACCACCACGATGTCGGCAAATTCTTCAGCGATAGCGCCCATCAGCGGACGCTTGCCTTTGTCACGGTCGCCGCCGCAGCCGAAAACGCACCACAGCTTGCCGCTGCAGTGCAGGCGCGCGGCCTGCAGCGCTTTTTCCAGCGCGTCAGGCGTATGGGCGTAATCCACCACCACGGCCGGTTTACCGGGCGCGCTGAACACTTCCATACGGCCGCATACCGGCTGTAAACGCGCTGCGGTTTTCAGCAGATCGGCCAGCGGATAGCCCAGCGCCAGCAGCGTCGCCAGCGCCAGCAGCAGGTTGCTGACGTTAAAGGCGCCCATCAGGCGGCTTTCGATTTCACCGTTGCCCCAGCTGGAGTCAAACTGAATGGTCGCGCCGCTGTCGTGATAGTTGACCGCGGTGGCCTTCAGCCAGCGGCCGTGGCAGTTCGGATTGATATGATCTTCCATCGACACCGCCACCGCATCCGGCAGCTTCGCCAGCCAGCGACGCCCCACTTCATCGTCAGCGTTGACGATGGCCTGGCCGCAATGGTGGGTCGAGTACAGCAGCCATTTCGCCGCTTCGTAGTGCTCCATGTCGCCATGGTAGTCGAGGTGGTCGCGGCTCAGATTGGTAAACACCGAGGCGGCAAACTGCAGCGCCGCCACGCGGTGTTGCACCAGACCGTGGGAAGAGACTTCCATCGCGCCGAAGGTTGCCCCCTGCCCGACCAGACTGGAGAGCACATGCTGAACGTCTACCGCAGAACCGGTGGTATTTTCGGTCGGCACGACTTTATCCAGCAGGCCGTTGCCAACGGTCCCCATCACTGCGCTGGTTTCGCCGAGCAGCTTCGCCCACTGCGCCAGCAGTTGAGTGGTGGTCGTTTTACCGTTAGTACCGGTGACGCCCACCAGACGCAGCTGCTGCGACGGCTGATGATAAAAACGCCCGGCCAGCGCCGATAAGCGTTCGTTAAGCTGGCTCAGGTAAATAACCGGCACGCCGTGCATTTCACGGATCTCACCGTCTTCAGCCTCGCCCTGCGCTTCAGCAATAATGGCAGCCACACCTTGCGCTATCGCCTGCGGGATATAACGACGCCCGTCCGCCTGATGACCCTGTACCGCGATAAAGAGATCGCCGGAAGCAGCCACCCGGCTGTCCAGCGTCATCTCTCGCAGAATGCGCTCCGGTGCGTTTGGCACCCACGGAGCGAGTAGGTCGCGCAAATTACGATCTGCCACCTGTTCCCTCGCCTTGATTAATTACAAATTCACTTTTTTCGCCCGTTGCCAGCGCATCCGGCTCAATGTTCATGGTGCGCAATACGCCGCCCATGATGGCACCGAAGACCGGCGCGGAAACGGCGCCACCGTAGTATTTACCTGCCTGCGGGTCGTTGATCACCACCACCAGCGCGAAGCGCGGATGGCTGGCGGGCGCAACGCCTGCGGTGTAAGCAATATATTTGTTGATATAGCGGCCATCCGGCCCCACTTTTTTCGCCGTACCGGTTTTAATCGCGATGCGATAGCCTTTGATCGCCGCTTTCACGCCGCCGCCGCCGGGCAGCGCCACGCTTTCCATCATATGAACGACGGTACGAACGAGTGATTCCGGGAAGACGCGCTCGCCCGGAACCGGTGGATCAACCTTGGTAATTGACAGCGGGCGATAGATGCCATAGCTGCCAATCGTTGCGTAGACTCGCGCTAACTGTAACGGGGTTACCATTAGCCCGTAGCCGAAAGAAAAGGTGGCCCTCTCTATGTCAGACCACCGTTGTTTTTGAGGATATAAGCCACTGCGTTCTCCGACCAACCCCAAATTGGTCGCCTTTCCAAGCCCAAAACGTGAGTAAGTATCTACTAACGCTGAGGACGGCATCGCTAACGCCAGCTTAGAAACACCGACGTTACTCGACTTCTGTAGCACCCCGGTCAGGGTCAATTCGCTATAACGCGCCACGTCTTTGATTTCGTGGCCGTTAATTCGATAGGGAATGGTATTCAGCACGGTATTTTCGTTGACGATGCCGCGCTGCAGCGCCGTCATCACCACCATCGGTTTCACCGTCGAACCCGGTTCGAATACGTCGGTGATAGCGCGGTTACGCATGGTGTCTTTCGCCGTACCGGCGAAGTTGTTCGGGTTATAGGAGGGGCTGTTGGCCATCGCCAGCACTTCCCCGGTGTTAACGTCCACTAACACGGCGCTGCCCGACTCGGCTTTGTTAAAGGCCACGGCGTTGTTCAGCTCGCGATAGACCAGCGCCTGCAGACGTTCGTCGATGCTCAGCGCCAGGTTGTGCGCCGCCTGGCTGTCGGTAGAAGAGATATCTTCAATGACCCGGCCATAGCGGTCTTTACGCACGATACGCTCGCCCGGCTGGCCGGTAAGCCATTTATCAAAGCTTTTTTCGACCCCTTCAATCCCCTGGCTGTCGACGTTGGTAAAGCCAATGAGGTGAGCAGTCACTTCTCCGGAAGGGTAATAACGACGGGACTCTTCACGCAGATGAATGCCCGGCAGCTTTAGCTTTTTGATGTAGTCGGCCATGTCAGGGTTTACCTGACGCGCCAGATAGATAAAACGCATCCGCGGATTGGTATTGATGCGCGTTGCCAGCTGATCCAGCGGCATATTGAGGGCGTCCGCCAGCGCCTTCCAGCGCGTATCCAGGGTGACCCCGCCGGCATCATGCAGCTCCTTCGGATCGGCCCAGATAGCTTTCACCGGTACGCTGACCGCCAGCGGCCGCCCGGAGCGGTCGGTAATCATCCCGCGCGCGGTAGACACTTCCTGGACGCGCAGCGAGCGCATATCGCCCTGACGCACCAGCATGTCGGGGCTGACCACCTGGAGCCAGGCGACACGACCCAGCAGGAAAGTCAGCGCCAGCAGAATACAGCCGCACAGCAACGCAAAACGCCAACTGATAAAGTTGGCCTGTTCTTCCTGACGCTTTGCTTTTGGCGTTTTTGGCGCTGCTTTCATCCGTCGCAATAATCCTTATTTCTGTACAACGATATTTTCTTGTGATGGATCGACGTGCTGCATCTGCAACTTCTCGGTCGCGATCCGCTCAACCCGACTGTGATCGCCGAGCGCGTTCTCTTCGAGGATCAGGTTGCGCCACTCGATATCCAGGGCGTCGCGTTCCAGAACCAGTTGTTCACGCTGCGCGGTCAGCAGGCGCGTATGGTGCGCGGTGGTGACCACGGTAATCGCCGTAATAATGATGCAAATGAACAGGCAGAGTGGCAGTTTCCCAAACCGCAGAAGGTCGTCCCCGATCACGCCAGGCAAAGCATGGCGCTCGTTGCTTCCAATCGACCCTTTAACTTTGCTTAAGGCCTCTGTCACTCTGCCGATCATGCGTTCGTCCTCTCTGCAATACGCAGCACTGAACTACGGGCACGTGGATTCTCTGCCACCTCTTCTTCGCCCGGCATCAACTTGCCTAGTGCTCGTAACTCACGGCCGCCCAGTTTTTTGAGCTGCGCTTCGGTCATCGGTATTCCCGCCGGAACCTGCGGACCGCGGCTTTGTTCACGCATAAAGCGCTTCACAATGCGATCTTCCAGCGAATGAAAACTAATGATCGATAGCCGCCCACCCGGGGCCAGCACGCTGAGCGAGCTTTTTAGCGCCTGCTCTATCTCCTCCAGTTCACTGTTTACCCATATGCGCACCGCCTGGAAGGTACGGGTCGCGGGATGTTTATGCTTATCTTTTACCGGCATCGCCGCAGCAATGACCTCCGCCAGCTCTTTGGTGCGGGTCATCGGTTCAACACGGTTACGTTCGACGATCGCGCGGGCGATACGTTTACCGAAACGCTCTTCGCCGAAGGTTTTAATCACCCAGGCGATATCGGCTTCTTCTGCCGTCTGCAGCCACTCGGCCGCGGACTGACCGCGCGTCGGATCCATGCGCATGTCCAGCGGCCCGTCGCGCATAAAGGAAAAGCCGCGTTCCGCATCGTCAAGCTGCGGGGAAGAGACGCCGAGATCGAGCAGAATACCGTCGATCTTACCGGTAAGATTACGCTCGTCGACGTAGTCAGCGAGCTGTGAAAAAGGACCATGTACGATGGAAAAGCGGGGATCATCGATGGTTTTCGCGACGGCAATCGCCTGTGGATCGCGATCGATTGCCAGCAAGCGTCCTTCCGCTCCCAGCCGGGAGAGGATCAGGCGCGAGTGACCACCGCGGCCAAAAGTACCATCAATATAGATACCGTCTGGACGAATATTGAGGCCGTTGACGGCTTCATCCAGAAGTACCGTAGTATGTTTATAATTTTCCATCATTTTTATAAGGACAAATCCTGCAGGCGCTCCGACAGTTCACCGGTCGCGGACTGCTCAGCGTCGATATCTTCCTTGACCCGTTGATACCAGGTCGTTTCATCCCACAGTTCAAACTTATTAAACTGCCCGACCAGCATCACTTCTTTTGTCAGCCCGGCATGCTGCCGTAACACCGGCGCGATGAGCAATCGTCCGGCATTATCCATCTGACATTCGCTGGCATGACCCAGAAGCAAACGCTGTACGCGCCGCTCAACGGGATTCATGCTCGATAAACGCGACAATTTCTGCTCGATGATTTCCCATTCAGGCAATGGATAAAGCAGCAGGCACGGGTGATGAATGTCAATGGTGCATACCAATTGACCGGCAGCGTCCTCGATCAGCCCATCGCGATAGCGCGTTGGCACGGCCAGGCGGCCTTTGCTGTCGAGATTGACCAACGTTGCTCCACGGAACATGCCAGCCTCACCCCTTTTCGCCACTTTATCCCACAAATTCCCACCAGAAGGAGTTTACGGAGCGGAGGAAAAGCTTGTCAAGCCAGCACGGATGCCAACAGAGCTCAAAAACCCATTATTTACAGCCGACATTAGCCCTGATGAAAAAATCATCAACAGGCGAGGCAAATTAACGTTATGAATACGTGTAAGAAAATAACCAACAAACTCGTAACAGTTATAAACAACAAAATATCTTCGGCGGGAAAATATAAAGTGTCAGTTTGCGACGCGAGCGGCATTTTAGGCCATTATGCCGGTCGTTAACAGTACCTGTTGCTGGCTGAGGGGCGGACCAGACGCGGGATAGGGCAGAAGAGAAAGGCTGGGGCGTACAAAATGAGTGTTAATTCAGCAATTAACCTGGTGAATGTAACAAAATAATACAATTAAAGCCTGCGCAATCATTTTTTGTGTCCCGTTTTGAGTAACAAAACGATTGCCAGCGAATTAAACAAAATAACACGTAAAGAAGTTTAGGGATTTGTCTGAAATATATTCAGTTTTGCATTTTGGACGTCAATTGCCTGATTAATCGCCAAAGGCCTGCTTTCCGGCAGGCCCGCCAGGAATATTCCTGGGCTCTGGCGATATTGCGCGCTTAGCGGCGATTCAGGCTACCGCGACGATAGAGATTACGGCGAATACGGCTCAGGCCCGGCTTTGGCTTGCGCGGTTCATCGAGGCTGGCGAGGACGATCTCCAGCACCCGCTCAGCGACATCGCGATGGCGCTGAGCCACCGCCAGCACCGGGCACTGCAGAAAATCGAGCAGCTCATTATCGCCGAAGGTGGCGATCGCCAGCTCGGAGGGCAGTTTGCCCTCACGGCGCAGCGTCACATCCATCACGCCCTGCAGCAACGGGAAAGAGGTAGTAAACAGCGCCTGAGGCATCGGATGGGTTTCAAGCCATTTCTCAAACAGCTGAGCCGCGGCTTCGCGCTCATAGCTGTTGGCATAGAGATAATGCACCTCGCGCGGATCGTCCTGCCAGGCTTTGCGGAAGCCCTGCTCGCGCAGGAAGCTCACCGACAGTTCCGGCAGCGCGCCGAGATAAAGTACCGTTTCGCCAGGGAAGGTCCGCAACTCGGCAGCGAGCATTTCAGCGTCATCCTGATCAGCGCCGACCACACTGGTGAAATGCTCGCGGTCAAGAGCGCGGTCAAGCGCGACAATCGGAAATGGATCGTTAGCCCAGCGTTGATAGAAAGGGTGCTCCGGCGGCAGAGAAGTGGAGACAATGATAGCGTCAACCTGGCGCTGCAGCAGATGCTCAATGCAGCGCATCTCGTTATCGGGTTGATCCTCCGAACAGGCAATCAGCAGCTGATAGCCGCGCTGACGCGCCTGACGTTCGAGATAATTTGCAATGCGGGTATAGCTGGTATTTTCGAGATCCGGGATCACCAGACCGATAGATCGTGTGCGTCCTGCACGCAGGCCAGCGGCGACCGCATTCGGATGATAGTTATGCTCCCGCACCACAGCCATCACCTTTTCGACCGTTTTATCGCTTACGCGGTACTGCTTCGCTTTGCCATTAATCACATAGCTCGCGGTGGTTCTTGAAACACCGGCCAGCCGGGCGATTTCATCCAGTTTCACAATTGCCCCTTGGGTAAGAAGTGCCAAACATAACCATTATTCAGGTATGGAACCCTTTTTATAACATCTAAGCGCAGAATAGTTAGCGCAGCAACCGCTTTCGCTTACAGTTCCTACTGATTTCGCAAAAAAAAAGCCCGACAGTCGCTGCCGGGCTATTTTTGCATCAGTTCCCGATCCTCAGCGCATGATTTTATCACCGCGAGACAGGCCGACCACACCGGAGCGAGCCACTTCCACGATCCGAGCGACATCGCGCAGCGAAGCCAGGAAAGCATCAAGCTTATCACTGGTTCCGGCGAGCTGAACGGTATAGATAGAAGGCGTCACATCGATAATCTGTCCGCGAAAGATTTCGGTGTTGCGTTTCACTTCTTCACGGCCATAGCCGCTGGCCTGAACCTTCACCAGCATGATTTCGCGTTCGACATGGGCCCCCTGCCCCAATTCGCTGACCCGCAGCACATCCACCAGCTTGTGCAGCTGCTTTTCAATCTGCTCGATCGCTTTTTCATCGCCCACGGTCTGGATGGTCATTCTGGAGAGCGTAGGGTCGTCCGTCGGCGCCACAGTCAGGCTTTCTATATTATAGCCACGCTGGGAAAAGAGGCCGATAACGCGGGACAATGCGCCCGATTCGTTTTCCAGTAATACCGATAATATCCGGCGCATAATCAGGTCCTCTCCGTTTTGCTCAACCACATCTCATCCATGCCGCCGCCGCGGATCTGCATGGGGTACACATGCTCACTGCCGTCGACGGTGACATCGACAAACACCAGCCGGCGCTGACGCACCTGCTCCAGCGCTTCAGCAAGCTTTGACTCCAGCTCCTGCGGCTCGCTGATGCGGATCCCGACGTGACCATAGGCTTCCGCCAGACGCACAAAGTCCGGCAGCGATTCCATATAGGACTGGGAGTGGCGCCCGGAATAGAGCATATCCTGCCACTGCTTCACCATCCCGAGATAGCGGTTGTTGAGGTTAAGCACCAGAACCGGTAACTCATACTGCAGCGCAGTAGAGAGTTCCTGAATGTTCATCTGGATACTGCCGTCACCGGTCACGCAGACCACCATTTCGTCCGGCAGAGCCATTTTGACCCCCAGCGCAGCCGGTAGGCCAAAGCCCATGGTGCCGAGACCACCGGAGTTAATCCAGCGCCGTGGTTTGTCGAAGGGGTAATACAGGGCGGCGAACATCTGGTGCTGGCCCACATCGGAAGTGACGTAGGCATCGCCCTGGGTCAACCGCCAGATAGTTTCAATCACCGCCTGTGGTTTGATTTTATCGCTCCGGTCGTCGTAGCGCAGACAATGGCGGGCACGCCACTGCTCGATCTGTTGCCACCAGTCGCGAATGTCGTCCAGCGGCTGCTGCGTCTCTTCCTGGTCCAGTAGCTCCAGCATCTGCTCCAGTACCAGCCGGGCATCGCCGACGATCGGCACATCCGCCGGCACGGTTTTCGAGATCGAGGTCGGATCGATATCAATATGCAGCACCGTCGCGTTCGGACAGTACTTGGCCAGATTGTTGGTGGTCCGATCGTCAAAGCGGACGCCGACGGCGAAAATGACGTCCGAATGGTGCATGGTCATGTTGGCTTCATAGGTGCCGTGCATACCCAGCATCCCCAGCGCCTGCGGGTGCGTCGCCGGGAAAGCGCCAAGCCCCATCAGGGAGGAAGCAACCGGCAGCTTCAGCTTTTCCACCAGTTCACGCAGCTGGGGTTCGCAATGCGCATTGATCGCCCCGCCGCCGACGTAAACGACCGGCTTACTCGCCGCCACCAGGGTCTGCAGGGCGCGTTTAATCTGTCCCTTATGACCGCTGGTGGTCGGGTTATACGAACGCATACTCACCGCCTCCGGCCAGGCGTACGGCAGCTTTTTCGCCGGATTGAGAATATCTTTCGGTAGATCGACCACCACCGGTCCGGGGCGACCGCTGGCCGCCAGCCAGAAGGCTTTCTTCAGGACACCGGGAATATCTTCGGTCTGCTTCACCAGGAAACTGTGCTTCACCACCGGACGGGAAATCCCCACCATGTCGCACTCCTGGAAGGCATCGTAGCCGATCAGCGATGTCGCCACCTGCCCGGAGAGGATCACCAGCGGAATGGAATCCATATAGGCCGTCGCGATACCGGTGATGGCGTTCGTCGCCCCTGGTCCAGAGGTGACCAGCACGACGCCAACCTCGCCGGTCGCCCGCGCCAGGCCATCCGCCATATGCACTGCCGCCTGCTCGTGGCGAACCAGCACATGATCGATACCGCCAAGGGTATGTAACGCATCATAGATATCGAGGACTGCGCCTCCGGGATAGCCGAATACTTGCTTGACGCCCTGATCGACAAGCGATTGGACGACCATCTCGGCTCCTGACAACATCTCCATGGTTTGCCTCCAGGCTTATTGTTTTACGACAGCGGAACTCAATTTCCGCGCGCTCGCACGATGCGGAGGAGAGACCCTCCGCACTGAGGTGAATGGACTGCATGCCACTACCATAACTGCTCGCCAGCAGGCAGGCAATTCGCCGCAGGGGATGTGTTATCCCCGTAATAAGAAGAAAAGAAAGCGGAGAAGTGAAAATATGGTGGATTGCTTCAGAGATAAGAAAAGGGAATGGTAAATACTCGGAGAAAAGGCGTGATAGCAGGAATTGATCCATTTTTCACGAACCAAACGAATGCCTCGAACAGGTCAAACAGAACAAAATTCTGCATTATCGAATTTACATCATATAAAAAAAGGAGCCGAAGCTCCTTTTATCCTCGTTGCCATCGGCTCAGCGCTTGCAAATATCCACCAGCAGCTCTTCCATCCACTGATGGCCTTTATCGCGGCCAGCCGCTTCATGCCACGAGAGATAGCAGGTCCGGCTGTTAACCTTCAACGGCAAAGGTAATATTTGCAGGGCTAATTTATCGGCAAACTCATTGGCCAGCCAGCGCGGGGCAATCGCCACCATCTGAGTTTGCGATACCACGTTTAATACGCTGACCATCGCATTACCCTGATAGGCGATACGCGCCTGTTTATCGGCCGTGTCATACCACGGTAAACTGAATGAGGCATACCGATCGAGAGCCACCGTAGCATGCTCCTCACGATAAATATCCGCCTCCATCACCGGCCCGGAAATACGGGGGTGGTTGCGACTGGCCACCAAAACCATTTCGTCTTTGAATAACGGGACGCAGGCAAACTCAGGGCGACGGAACTCTTCATAACCGATCACAAATTCCGTTTCCTGATAACGTAACTGATGTTCCGTATTTTGATTCAGCGCGGATTTAAAGACCAAATGAATATTGGGTGCGATCTCCGCAACTTTATTAAAAATAACCGACGTCAGGATGTTATCCAGCGGGCTGCAGACGCACAGATGGAAAACGCGCTCACTGCTTAGCGGTTCAAAACCGGAGCCCGGCAATTCGTTTTGGACCAGCTGCAGCGCCTGGCGCACAGAACCAAAAAGCTGATAGGCCCGCGCCGTCGGCTGAATACCGCGGCCATAGCGCACAAACAGCTCATCATTAAACATCACTTTCAGACGTGAAACCGCGTTACTCACCGCGGGTTGAGACATGCCGAGCGTATGGGCGGCACGGGTGATATTCTGCTCTTGCATAACCGCATCAAAAACGGTGAGCAGATTGAGATCAACCATCCGTAGTTGAGGTTTAACGACTTCCTGTCCGGGGGCTGATTTATATTCTGGAGTATCAATTAACATATCTAATTCCGCCGTCACGATGAATTCCCTTTACTAAACCGCTATAATTAGCGTCGAAAATATCATTTATCATGCAAATGACATTTGCAAAATAGCAAAGGAGATTTTTAGGAATATATCAAGGCTATGAGTGGCAGTGAAAAAGCGGGACTACCAGGAAAATGAACCGCTCAAACCATACCGGTTACTTAATGATGGTGAGTGTAACCATAATCCGTAAAAATAAAAACAACACTAATAGTTAACTGTAACTTAAGCAATAATAAAGTATTTTATTTTTAACCTCATAAAATTAACAACTGCTTATCATTGAAAAATAATCCGCTAATGGGCAAATACATTCATAAGGAAAATAAATATAATATTTTCATTCAGATAGCTTTTTTTGCCGCCTCGTTCATGGCACATCGTGAGCGATGCGTTGAATGCAAAGCACTTTTTCAAATGAAACAAATGAGGGTGCGCCTCCCTTTGTCCAAAATAGGATCTTCGGCAAAACGGGGCTTACATCAGCACAATTTGCTAATTCACATCGTGAGCCAATAACGCTTTTTCCGTGCCAGGGGTTGACTTTAAAACGGCTATCCAGTAACTCTAAAAGCATAACGATTTCATCTGGAGTTTGACGCAATGATTCGCACCGCTCGTATCACCAGCCTACTACTACTAAACGCATGCCATTTGCGCGGTAGGCTGTTGGGCGACGTTCAGCGTTAAGTCATCTTCCAGCAAGACTATAAAACCCGCGCCTTGGCGCGGGTTTTTTTATGCTCGTCAACAAGGCGCCAGGACACAGACTAAGGATCCAAACCATGAGCCAGCAAGTCATTATTTTCGATACGACCTTACGTGATGGCGAACAAGCGTTACAGGCAAGCCTGAGTGTCAAAGAGAAGCTGCAGATCGCTCTGGCCCTTGAGCGTATGGGGGTCGACGTAATGGAAGTCGGTTTCCCGGTCTCTTCCCCGGGCGATTTTGAATCGGTGCAAAGCATCGCACGCACCATCAAAAACAGCCGTGTTTGCGCTCTGGCGCGCTGCGTTGAGAAAGATATCGATGTGGCAGCAGAATCCTTAAAGGTGGCTGAAGCTTTCCGCATCCATACCTTTATTGCGACCTCGCCGATGCATATCGCCACCAAACTGCGCAGCACGCTGGATGAAGTGATTGAGCGCGCGATCTATATGGTGAAGCGGGCGCGCAACTACACTGACGATGTCGAATTCTCCTGTGAAGACGCCGGCCGCACGCCGATTGCCGATCTGGCTCGCGTCGTGGAAGCGGCGATCAACGCTGGCGCCACCACCATTAATATCCCGGACACCGTCGGCTACACCATGCCGTTCGAATACGCCAACATTATCAGCGGCCTGTATGATCGCGTGCCGAATATCGACAAAGCGATTATTTCCGTCCACACCCATGATGACCTGGGCATCGCCGTCGGTAACGCCCTCGCCGCGGTCCACGCCGGTGCGCGCCAGGTAGAAGGCGCGATGAACGGTATCGGCGAACGCGCTGGCAACTGTGCGCTGGAAGAAGTGATCATGGCGATCAAAGTGCGCAAAGACATCATGAACGTGCACACCAACATTAATCATCATGAAATCTGGCGCACCAGCCAGACCGTCAGCCAGATCTGCAACATGCCGATCCCGGCCAACAAAGCCATCGTCGGCACCGGCGCCTTCGCCCACTCCTCCGGCATCCACCAGGACGGCGTACTGAAGAACCGCGAAAACTACGAAATCATGACTCCGGAATCCATCGGCCTGAACCAGGTACAGCTGAACCTGACTTCCCGCTCCGGTCGCGCGGCGGTGAAACACCGGATGGAAGAGATGGGTTACCAGGAGAGCGATTACAACCTGGATCATCTGTACGACGCGTTCCTGAAGCTGGCGGACAAAAAAGGCCAGGTCTTCGATTACGATCTGGAAGCGCTGGCGTTTATCAACAAGCAGCAGGAAGAGCCGGAGCATTTCCGCCTGGACTACTTCAGCGTCCAGTCTGGCTCCAGCGATATCGCCACTGCTTCAATCAAGCTGGTCTGCGGGGATGAAATCAAAACCGAAGCCGCTAATGGCAACGGTCCGGTCGACGCCATCTACCAGGCTATTAACCGCGTGACAAACTACAACATTGATTTAGTGAAGTATGGCTTAAGTGCGAAAGGCCACGGCAAAGACGCCCTGGGCCAGGTGGATATCGTCGTTGACTACAACGGCCGCCGTTTCCACGGTGTTGGTCTGGCCACAGATATCGTTGAGTCGTCAGCAAAAGCCATGGTTCACGTGCTGAACAACATCTGGCGCGCCGCCGAAGTCGAAAAAGAATTGCAACGCAAAGCTCAGAATAAAGAGAACAATAAGGAAACCGTGTAATGTCGAAGAATTACCATATTGCCGTTTTGCCGGGTGATGGCATTGGCCCGGAAGTGATGAACCAGGCGATGAAAGTACTGGAAGCCGTGCGCCAACGTTTTGCCATGCACATTACCACCAGCCAGTATGACGTCGGTGGGGCGGCTATTGACCGTCAGGGGACTCCCCTGCCGCAGGCGACCGTCGCCGGATGCGAACAGGCGGATGCGATCCTGTTCGGCTCCGTCGGTGGTCCGAAATGGGAACACCTGCCGCCCGCCGAGCAGCCAGAGCGCGGTGCGCTGCTGCCGCTGCGTAAGCACTTCAAACTGTTCAGCAACCTGCGTCCGGCCAAACTGTACCAGGGGCTGGAGGAGTTCTGCCCGCTGCGCGCCGACATCGCTGCCAACGGCTTCGACATTCTCTGCGTTCGCGAACTGACCGGCGGCATCTACTTCGGCCAGCCAAAAGGCCGCGAAGGCAGCGGTCAGCATGAGAAAGCCTTTGATACCGAGGTGTATCACCGCTTTGAAATCGAACGTATCGCGCGCATCGCTTTTGAATCCGCTCGTAAGCGTCGTCACAAAGTGACCTCCATCGATAAGGCCAACGTCCTGCAGTCGTCCATTCTGTGGCGCGAAATCGTCACCGAGATCGGCAAGGAGTATCCGGACGTTGAGCTGGCGCATATGTATATCGATAACGCCACCATGCAACTGATTAAAGATCCGTCCCAGTTCGACGTGCTGCTGTGCTCCAACCTGTTTGGCGACATCCTCTCCGACGAGTGCGCGATGATCACCGGCTCTATGGGCATGTTGCCGTCCGCCAGCCTCAACGAGCAAGGTTTTGGCCTGTATGAACCAGCGGGCGGCTCGGCGCCGGACATCGCGGGCAAAAATATCGCTAACCCGATCGCGCAGATCCTCTCTCTGGCCCTGCTGCTGCGCTACAGCCTCGACGCTGACGAAGCGGCGACCGCCATTGAAAGCGCCATCAACCGTGCTTTAGAGGAAGGGGTTCGTACCGGCGACCTGGCGCGCGGAACGGCGGCGGTCAGTACTGATGAAATGGGCGATATCATTGCCCGCTATGTCGCAGAAGGGGTGTAATCATGGCGAAGACGTTATACGAAAAATTATTTGATGCGCACGTAGTGTATGAGGCGCAGAACGAAACCCCGCTGCTGTACATCGACCGCCATCTGGTGCACGAAGTGACCTCCCCGCAGGCGTTTGACGGCCTGCGCGCGCATGGCCGCCAGGTGCGCCAGCCGGGTAAAACCTTCGCGACCATGGATCACAACGTCTCGACGCAGACCAAAGATATCAACGCGTCCGGCGAGATGGCCCGCATCCAGATGCAGGAGCTGATTAAGAACTGTAAAGAGTTTGGCGTTGAGCTGTATGACTTAAATCACCCATACCAGGGTATCGTCCACGTCATGGGCCCGGAGCAGGGCGTCACCCTGCCGGGGATGACCATTGTTTGCGGTGACTCCCATACCGCCACCCACGGCGCGTTCGGGGCGCTGGCGTTCGGTATCGGCACCTCCGAAGTGGAGCATGTGCTGGCGACCCAGACCCTGAAACAGGGCCGCGCGAAGACCATGAAAATCGACGTGCAAGGCAAAGCGGCGCCGGGTATTACCGCTAAAGATATCGTGCTGGCCATCATTGGTAAAACCGGTAGCGCCGGCGGCACCGGCCATGTGGTTGAGTTCTGCGGCGAAGCGATCCGCGATCTGAGCATGGAAGGGCGTATGACCCTGTGCAACATGGCGATCGAGATGGGCGCCAAAGCGGGCCTGGTCGCGCCGGACGAAACCACCTTCAATTACGTACGCGGCCGTCTGCATGCGCCGAAAGGCAAAGATTTTGACGATGCCGTCGCGTACTGGAAAACCCTGAAAACCGACGATGGCGCGACGTTTGATACCGTGGTGACGCTGCAGGCGGCGGAGATTGCCCCGCAGGTGACCTGGGGCACCAACCCGGGCCAGGTGATCTCAGTGACGGATAATATCCCCGATCCGGCGTCATTCATCGATCCAGTGGAACGCGCCAGCGCCGAAAAAGCGCTGGCCTACATGGGCCTGAAATCCGGGATCCCGCTGACGGATGTGGCTATCGATAAAGTGTTTATCGGCTCCTGCACCAACTCGCGAATCGAAGATTTACGCGCCGCGGCGGAAATCGCTAAAGGGCGTAAAGTGGCGCCGGGTGTCCAGGCGCTGGTGGTGCCGGGTTCCGGTCCGGTGAAAGCGCAGGCGGAAGCGGAAGGCCTGGATAAGATCTTCATCGAAGCCGGCTTTGAGTGGCGCTTACCGGGTTGCTCGATGTGTCTGGCAATGAACAATGACCGCCTGAATCCGGGCGAGCGCTGTGCCTCCACCAGCAACCGTAATTTTGAAGGCCGTCAGGGCCGCGGCGGACGCACGCACCTGGTGAGCCCGGCAATGGCCGCAGCGGCAGCTGTTACCGGTCATTTCGCCGATATCCGTAATCTGAAGTAAGGAGACCATCATGGCAGAGAAATTTACCCAACATACCGGCCTGGTGGTTCCGCTGGATGCTGCAAACGTCGATACCGACGCGATTATTCCCAAGCAGTTTTTGCAGAAAGTGACTCGCACCGGCTTCGGCGCCCACCTGTTTAACGACTGGCGCTTTCTCGACGATAAAGGCCAGCAGCCGAACCCGGATTTTGTGCTGAATTTCCCGCAATACAAAGGGGCGTCAATCCTGCTGGCACGTGAAAACTTCGGCTGCGGCTCCTCGCGCGAGCACGCGCCGTGGGCGTTGACCGATTACGGCTTTAAGGTCGTGATTGCGCCAAGCTTTGCCGATATCTTTTACGGCAACAGCTTCAATAACCAGCTGCTGCCGGTGACCCTGAGCGACGAGCAGGTCGACGAGCTGTTCAAGCTGGTGCAGGCCAACCCGGGCATGACGTTTGAAGTGGATCTGGAAGCGCAGGTGGTTAAAGCTGGGGATAAAACCTACAGCTTTAAGATCGACGACTTCCGCCGCCACTGTATGCTCAACGGCCTGGATAGCATCGGCCTGACGCTGCAGCACGGAGAGGCGATTTCCGACTATGAACGCAAGCTGCCGGCGTTTATGAATTAACCTTCGGGCCCGGTCATTTGACCGGGCTTTTTAATTTTATCGCGGCGGAAATTGCGATCTCACGCACAAAAACCAATATTGATTCGCTGATTGTCAGGCCTTGACCCCACCCTGCCCCACACCATAAAGAAGAATCATTCCGCTTTCCTTCTCTTCCTCTTCGTTGTTTATGTATTATCCCTTCACTGCAAGTAAAAATAAGGCACGAGTGTTTAATATAAAAATATAAGAATGTGAAAGAAGCGTTAATCTCATAGAGAACCCCTATAGCTCAGAACAAAAAAAAACATTATTTTTCGATTTTTCCCCTCGCTATCTTTGCCCACAGAGAAATATTAACTAAGGACACGCCCGGGCCCCCGCATATCGGCCTCCCGGCCTCCTGTGGAGAGAAGAGATGAGCCACTATCCGCACCTTTTCAGTCCGTTGACCATCAACGGCATGACGCTAAAAAACCGCATTATCATGCCCCCTATGGGCACCAATATGGCCACGCTCAACGGCGAGGTGTCGCAGGAACAGCTGGAATACTATGAACTGCGGGCCAAAGGCGGCACCGGACTTATCACCATCGAAAACATCTGTATTGATTTTCCCTTTGCTTCCAACGGCACCACGCAGTTACGCATCGATAACGATCAATATATTCCGCGGCTGTTTAAATTAACCGAGACCCTGCATAAACATGGCGCCTGCGTATCCATTCAGTTAAATCATGCTGGCGCTTCGGCGTACGCCTACCGCCTTGACGGTCAGACGCCACTCTCTTCCTCCACGACGCCCTCGAAAAAGCACGGAAATATTCCACGCCCAATGACGCATGAGGAAATTTATCATGCCGTTGAAAAGTTTGGTGATGCCGCGGAGCGCGTTCGTCGTGCGGGTTTTGACAGCGTCGAAATTCATGCCGGTCATTCCTATTTAATTAGCCAGTTTTTATCGCCGTTATTTAACAAACGCACCGATGAATTTGGCGGCACCGTCGAAAATCGCACCCGGATATTAAGTCTGATTATCGATAAAGTGCGCGCCTGCGTGGGGCCGCGTTTTCCGGTCAGCCTGCGCATCAGCGCCGACGACTTCCTCAAGGGGGGCAATACCCTCGAAGATTCCCTGCGCATCCTTGAACTCTGCCAGGATAAGGTCGATATCATCAACGTCTCTGCGGCGCAGAATGACAACCTGAATCTGCAAATCGACCAGATGTCGCTGGAGGATGGCTGGAAGCGCTACCTCTCCCGCGCGGTGCGCGATAAATTCCATAAGCCCACGGTCATCGCCGGCAATATTCGCTCACCACAGGTGGCCGAGGATATTCTCGCCAGCGGCGATGCCGACCTTATTGCCATTGGCCGCGGCCTGATTGCCGAGCCGGAGTGGGTGCAGAAGGTGCAAGGCGGTAAAGAGCGCCTGATGCGCAAATGCATCTCCTGCAATATCGGTTGCGCTGACCATCGTATCGCCCGCTCGCGCCCGCTGCGCTGTTCGATTAACCCGGACATCATCCACGGCGATGCCTACAAAATGCGCCGCGTCAGTCGCGAAACGAACGTGGTGGTCATCGGCGCTGGCACCGCCGGGATGGAAGCCGCCTGCACGGCGGCGGAAGTCGGTTGCCATACCTGGCTGCTGGAGGCGAAAAACCACGTCGGCGGCCTCGCCAGCGAAATCTCCCGCCTGCCGGAGAAAAAACGCATCGCTGATTTCCCGCAGTTTATGAAAAATCGCATCGCCTCGCTGGACAACCTGATGCTGCAGGTCGGCAAATGTGCCGACGTGGCCTCAGTTTCCGCCCTACATCCGCATCTGATTGTCAACGCCACCGGCTCAACGCCGCTGCTGCCGCCCATTGAGGGCTTGCGGGAAAACATTGATACCGCGGACGGCAAAGTCTTTTCCATTACCGGCATGATCGACAACCTGGCGAAATTTACCGATATCGAGGGTAAACGTATCGCCGTCGTCGGCGCAGGCGCCGTTGGCCTCGACGTTATCGAATACTTTACGGCGCGCGGCGCGCAGGCGGTATTAATCGAAATGCAGGACGCCGCCGGTCGCGACCTCGACATCATTACCAAAAATGCCATGTTGACCATGCTCGACGAGCACCAGGTCGAACAGCACATGAATACCCAACTGATGGCAGTCGCTGCCGACCATTTCCGGGTGAAAAATACACAGCAAACCTTCGATATCCCCTTTGACTACGGCTTTGTCTGCCTGGGGATGCGCGCCAACCGGACGGGTCTCGACGAGATCGAGCGCTGGGCCAATGCCAATAACGTCAAAATCATGAATATCGGCGACAGCCTGATGGCGCGGCGCATTATCGACGGCATCCGCGAAGGCCGCAACGTGCTGGATACCCTGGAAGACATGGGTGCGCTGGGCAGTCGCGAAGCACAACGAATTCCCTTTCTAACTTATTGAGGATTTTTGTCATGGCAGAACGTATTACTGGACACACTGAGCTGATTGGCCTGATCGCCACCCCGATTCGCCACAGCATGTCACCCACCATGCATAACGAGGCTTTCGCCCATCTCGGGCTGGACTATGTTTATCTGGCTTTTGAAGTCGGTAATCAGGAGCTGAAGGACGTTGTGCAGGGCTTTCGGGCAATGAAGCTGCGCGGCTTTAATGTCTCTATGCCGAACAAAACCGAAATTTGCCAGTATCTCGATAAGCTGTCGCCGGCGGCGCAGCTGGTCGGGGCGGTCAACACCGTGGTCAACGACGATGGCGTACTGACCGGACATATCACCGACGGCACCGGCTATATGCGCGCCCTTAGCGAAGCGGGTATCGATATCATCGGCAAGAAGATGACCGTCCTCGGCGCCGGCGGCGCGGCGACCGCGCTCTGCGTCCAGGCGGCTCTGGATGGCGTGAAGGCGATCTCCATCTTTAACCGCCGCGATAAATTCTTCGCCAACGCCGAAGAAACGGTAGCTAAGATCCGCAACAACACCAACTGCGAGATCCATCTGTTCGATCTCGACGATCATGACAAGCTGCGCGCCGAAATCGACAGCAGCGTGATCCTGACCAATGCCACCGGCGTTGGCATGAAGCCGTTCGAAGGCCAAATGTTGCTGCCGAACGACAGCTTCCTGCGCCCGGATCTGATCGTCTCTGACGTCGTCTACAACCCGCGTAAAACCCACCTGCTGGAAGTGGCGGAGAAAAAAGGCTGCCGCACCCTGAACGGTCTGGGGATGATGCTGTGGCAAGGCGCGCGCGCGTTCGAAATCTGGACGGGTAAACAGATGCCGGTTGATTACATCAAGAGCATTCTGTTCTAAGAGGCGAATGATGAAAAATAAATACATCCCTACTGCGGCAGGGCTGTATCTCAACTACCTGATTCACGGCATGGGGGTGCTCTTAATCACCCTCAACATGGCCCATCTTCAGGAACAGTGGGGAACAGACGCTGCTGGCGTATCCATCGTTATCTCCTCGTTAGGTATCGGCAAGCTGGCGACCATTGTGACCGGCTTTTTGTCGGATCGCTTTGGCCGTAAGCCTTTTATTTATCTGGGGATCCTCAGCTATCTGATCTTCTTCGTCGGCATCCTGCTGACTAAAAATATCTATCTGGCCTACGTCTTCGGCATTATGGCGGGCCTGGCGAATAGCTTCCTCGACTCCGGAACCTATCCGGCGCTAATGGAGTCTTTCCCGCACTCCGCCAGCCGGGCCAACGTGCTGATCAAAGCCTTCGTTTCCGCCGGGCAGTTCCTGCTGCCGTTCATTATCAGCTTCCTGATCTGGGCGAATCTGTGGTTCGGCTGGTCGTTCGTCATTGCGGCGGGACTGTTTGTCCTGAGCGGCATCTACCTGCTCAAAATGCCATTCCCGGATAGCCAGTCGGCGAAAAAAGAGGAGGCCCCTACGGCGCAGGCGGAAGCAACTGCCCGGCCGCAGGCTAATAAGCTGGATATGGTGATCTTCACCCTGTACGGCTACATTGGCATGGCAACCTTCTATCTGGTCAGCCAGTGGCTGGCGCAGTACGGTCAATTCGTGGTCGGTCTGCCCTACGCCTCGGCGATTAAACTGCTTAGCATCTATACCGTCGGTTCGCTGGTCTGCGTCTTCGTGACCGCCTCCTTCGTCAAAGAGGTGTTCAGCTCGGCCATCGCCATGATCATCTATACTGGCCTGTCGATGATTTCGCTGCTGCTGGTGTGCCTGTTCCCGACGCCGATGATGGTCACCGGCTTCGCCTTTATCATCGGCTTTGCCGCCGCCGGCGGGGTACTGCAGTTGGGAGCAACAATCATGGCGATGAGTTTCCCGAACGGAAAAGGTAAAGCAACCGGGATCTTCTACACCGCCGGCAGTATCGCCAGCTTCACGATCCCGCTGATCACCGCAAAGCTTTCGCAGATCAGTATTGCCAGCATTATGTGGTTTGATTTTGCAATCGCCGTGATCGGCTTTGTGATCGCCCTGTACATCGGCTATCGTCAACTGCAGGCTCGGGCGGCGCAAAAAGTGTCCCGCACCGCAGTCACCGCCTGAGGTTCAACGCGAACAATAATGGATACCTACATGACAAATGCAGTAACCGTAAAGAACATCACCTTTCAGGAAGGGGAAACCCTCATTTGTGTACCGCTGATCGGCAAAACCCTCGATGAGATACTGGGTAACGCCCATGGTCTGGTCGATGCCGGCGCCGATATTATCGAATGGCGCGTTGACCACTTTACCCAGGTCAGAGACATGACCCAGGTGATGGCCGCGCTGGCGGAAATCCGTGGCGCGCTGAAAGCGCTCCCGCTGCTGTTCACCTTCCGCAGCAAGAAAGAAGGTGGCGAAACCGAGATCAGCGACGAAGCGTACTTCGCGCTCAATCGCGAAGCCGCGCGCAGCGGACTGGTTGATGTTATCGATATCGAGCTATTCAATGATGAAGCGCAGATCCGCGCGCTGGTTGACGATGCGCATGCCGCGGGCGTCAAGGTGATCATGAGTAACCATGATTTCCACAAGACTCCCGCTCAGGAAGATATTATCTATCGCCTGCGCCGCATGCAGGATCTGGGCGCCGACCTGCCGAAGATCGCGGTGATGCCGCAGTCGCCGCAGGACGTTCTGACCTTGCTTGCCGCTACGCTGACCATGAAAGAAAAATATGCCACTCGCCCGCTGATTACCATGTCGATGGGCAAATCCGGTGGCGTTAGCCGGGTTACCGGGCGCTTATTCGGCTCGGCGATGACCTTCGGTACCGTAGGACAGGCTTCTGCGCCAGGACAGATCGCCATCGCCAAACTACGTGAAGTGATGGATATTCTCTCCTGATGCCCGAATGGCCCGGAGGCGATCTCCGGGCCATCCACTAACAGAGATTCTGGCTGTCGTGGATAACCACATTTTTAAATGACTGTAGCGCCGGGGAAAGTAACCGATCTTTCATTGTCGCCAGATAGATATAGCGTGGGGGGATGGTGTTTTTAATCTTCAGGATGTGAACGTTGTAATAGGAGAGCGCGGAGATCCGCGGCATAATCGCGATCCCATAGTCAATACTGACCAGCCCGGCCATCGCGGTATCCTCATCCACGTAGCAGGCGATCTCCGGCACCAGCTTTTGCTGCATAAACACATTATCGATAAACGGACGTAAACCGCTATTCTCTGAAAAATAGATATAGGGATAATGAATCGTCTCTACCAGATCGACCTCATGTTCATACAGGCGGGCCAACGGATGATCCTTCGCCGTGACCACCACCAGCTCCTGCTGAATAACAGGAATAAAATCGATATCCGGCTCATCCGCAATATAAGAGCAAATCGCCAGATCGACTTTGCCAGCTTTCAGCTCCTGCAATAGGGTCAGCGATGTCCCCTGAGTAAAAGAAAAAGTAACGTTGTGACATTCAGGTGAAAGAGAATATTGATTAATTAACTGCGGAACAACATATTCGCCCATCGTGTAAATAAAGGCGATGCGAATATTCTCTTTATTCTCGGCGCCATTTTTTTGTAATGTCATCCGGCCATTCTCCAGCGAGGCCAGCGCATCTTCGACATACGGCAAAAAACGCTTGCCGTTTTGCGTAATTTTAACGTTCCGTCCCTGTCTGGCGAACAGCGCGACCCCTAACTCCTTCTCCAGCTCCGATATCGCATGGCTTAGCGAGGGCTGGGTGATGCACAGACTGGAGGCGGCTTCGGTGTAATGTTCGGTTTCAGACAGACGTTTAAAATAATAAAGTTGCTTTAGGTTCATTATTT
Organism: Klebsiella sp. X1-16S-Nf21; assembly: GCF_002837615.1. Taxonomy (NCBI): domain Bacteria; kingdom Pseudomonadati; phylum Pseudomonadota; class Gammaproteobacteria; order Enterobacterales; family Enterobacteriaceae; genus Klebsiella; species Klebsiella sp. X1-16S-Nf21. The sequence goes on along the minus strand of NZ_PJDK01000012.1, from coordinate 2,493 downwards.
TTGCCCGTATAATATAAGAATAAATGCACTGACGCTAATATACCATGCAAGCCACCAATAATGTGCGGGAGCGGGTAAATATCGGCGTTACATCAAATATTCTTTTGTGAAGCGTATGAATGTGCAACAAAGCGTTGCCATTCATAGATACTATCTATAGTTCCTGGAGATGTTTTTGCATGTGCGAATATATGCAAAAATATTTTAAACTTTAAAGGAACTCGCTATGAGTATGTCAAACTCTCAGGAAGTCCTCACTTCCTCATCGGGGACGAAAAAAAGAAGCCGCGTTCGGATAGTTATTTTACTGCTGTTGTCCGTCGGAACGATGATCAATTATCTCGATCGCACCATCCTGGGTATTGTCGCCCCACAATTAACCCAGGAAATTCATATCGATCCAGCGATGATGGGCATCATTTTCTCCGCCTTTGCCTGGACCTATGCGCTGGCGCAGATCCCTGGCGGGGTATTTTTAGACCGTTTTGGTAACAAGCTCACCTATGCCCTGTCTATTTTCTTCTGGTCGCTGTTTACTCTGCTGCAAAGTTTTACCCTCGGGCTGAAAACCCTGCTCCTCCTGCGCCTGGGGCTTGGCGTCAGCGAAGCGCCCTGCTTTCCGGCCAACAGCCGCATCGTCAGCACCTGGTTTCCCCAGCATGAGCGCGCGCGGGCGACGGCAACATATACAGTTGGCGAATATATAGGGCTGGCCGCTTTCTCGCCGCTGTTATTTTTAATCCTCGAACACCATGGCTGGAGAACGCTGTTTTTTCTCACCGGCGGATTAGGTATTTTATTTACGTTGGTGTGGTGGCGTTTTTATCACGAACCGCATGAATCACGCACGGCTAATAAAGCAGAATTGGATTACATCGGCGCAAACAACATTAACAATAAAATCCAGAACGTTCCATTTAACTGGCGTGACGCCAGGCGTCTGCTGGGCTGTCGTCAGATCGTAGGCGCCAGTCTGGGCCAGTTCGCCGGGAACACCACGCTGGTGTTTTTCCTGACGTGGTTTCCCAGCTATCTTGCCAACGAGCGCCATCTTCCCTGGCTTCACGTCGGATTTTTCGCCACCTGGCCCTTCCTCGCCGCCGCGATCGGCATCCTCTTCGGCGGCTGGATCTCGGACCGGTTGCTGAAGCGAACCGGCTCCGTCAACATCAGTCGAAAGTTACCAATAATTTCCGGTTTACTACTGTCCAGCTGTATTATTGCGGCGAACTGGGTAAGCGCTAACAGCACCGTTATCATTATTATGTCGGTGGCATTTTTTGGCCAGGGGATGGTCGGTCTGGGCTGGACCTTAATTTCTGATATTGCCCCGGAAAATATGGCAGGCCTCACCGGCGGCATATTTAACTTTTGCGCCAATATGGCATCTATTATTGCGCCACTGATAATTGGCGTGATTATCTCCGCAACGGGTAATTTCTTTTACGCGCTGATCTATGTCGGCCTGACGGCGCTGATCGGCGTGATTGCCTACATTTTTATCATCGGCGATATCAAGCGTATCGTCCTGGAGTAGTCAGCTTGCCCCGGCGACGCGGCTCGCCGGGGCAAGGCAGATTGTCAGATATCCTTCACCCTGCTGGTCAAAAACAGTGTCACCAGCGAAATCGCGGCGATTGTCCAGTAGACGCTGGCGTGGCCATAACTTTGCGACAGCGCCCCCTGCATCACGCCGGCGAGGATCACGCCGGTGGAAATACTGTTGGTGAACAGGGTGGTCGCCGCCCCCGCCCGACCCGGCATTAAGTCCTGGAACCACAGCATACCGATCCCGGCGATAATACCGATAAAGACCGCGTTAAATAGCTGCAGGGCCAGCAGCGCCGTACGGCCATGAAACAGAATCAACCCGGCATAAAACAGCACACCGGCCGCGACCGCCGCCACCATCATTTTACGTTTACCAAAGCGCTTCACGTAGTAGCCGGCGAGGATCATCGCCGGTATTTCCAGTCCGGCGGCGGTGCCCATCAGGATCCCGGCAAGGCTGTCGGGAAGACCGAGATCGTTACTGATCCACAGCGGCATATCAATGATATACATCGTGTTGCAGGTCCACATCAGCGTGGAGGCGATAAACAGCATGCGCACGTTCTTATCCTGCCAGCCGCCGGCCTGCACCAGCGCCGCCGCCTCTTCCGAAGGCTGCTCCACCCGCGGGACCGAGGGCAGTTTAATGGCAATCAGCGCCAGGCTAATGACAAAGATGCCCGCCGCAATGGAAAACATGGTGGTAAAGCCATAATTGAGGGCCAGCATAAAGGCCAGAGGCGGGCCAATCACCCACGCCAGCGACAGCTGGGCGCGCATGATCGAGCTGAACATCACCACTTCCCGCGCCGAGCTGTCGGCATACTCCCGGGCCAGGGCGAAGAGCTGCGGCATGGCGGCATTGGCGATGGACGCCAGCATCACCCCGCAGGTAATTAACGTCAGGTAGTGACGGTTGAAGGCAAACAGCAGCGCATTGCC
>NZ_PJDK01000129.1:0-7176 GCF_002837615.1 Klebsiella sp. X1-16S-Nf21 | reverse complement strand
GGGAAACTTGCTTTACTACGCGTCAGTGTCACAACTAACACCTGCCACACTGAGTATGATGGCCTAATCGGTAGAGTGACTCGATTATGCCTCGCACTGCGGGCCGCTGCTTTCACAGCGTTCTTCTCTCTTAATTCAGAAAGAAGATGGTGCATCCGGGAGGATTCGAACCTCCGACCGCTCGGTTCGTAGCCGAGTACTCTATCCAGCTGAGCTACGGATGCAAAATGGCGGTGAGGCGGGGATTCGAACCCCGGATGCAGCTTTTGACCGCATACTCCCTTAGCAGGGGAGCGCCTTCAGCCTCTCGGCCACCTCACCACACACGCCTCTTTCGAGTGCTTCGAAGAACTTGTTTCTGCTCTTCGTCGCTGCGATGGCGCACATATTACTTTCTGGTACTTATAAGTCAAACACTTTTTCGAGACCTTTTTCCGTTTGCACACTTCGCACGCAATTCGCGTGCAAAAACGGCAAAAAGGGCAATTTATCAACAGGAAATCAGACCTGGCGCTGGCATAACGCCAAACAGCCAAAGCGGCAAAGGGTGATGAAAACCGGTATTGCGCAGGGGAAAAAGTGAAAAAGGCAAAAATAACGGCGGGAAGGGATGCGCCTCACTGAACAGCGAGGCGCGGAAACCTTAGTAACTGGACTGCTGGGATTTTTCAGCCTGAATACGCTGGTAGATCTCTTCACGGTGAACAGATACTTCTTTAGGGGCGTTTACGCCAATACGAACCTGGTTACCCTTCACCCCTAAAACTGTCACAGTGACCTCATCTCCAATCATGAGGGTCTCACCAACTCGACGAGTCAGAATCAGCATTCTTTGCTCCTTGAAAGATTAAAAGAGTCGGGTCTCTCGTATCCCGGCATTATCCATCATATAACGCCAAAAAGTAAGCGATGACAAATACCTTGCGGTATAAGGCAGTCATGGCATCACATTCTGTTAAACCTAAGTTTAGCCGATATACACAATTTCAACCCGACTTTATCGTTATCAGTACTTATGACGCAAGGTGCCGTTTCCCCGAGGTTACGGCACCTATACCCGCCATACTTCAAGTTGCCTGTGTGTTGGCTTTCCTCACTCACCCCAGTCACTTACTTGAGTAAGTTCCTGGGGATTCGCTGCGTCGCCGCCTTCCAGCCACTCGAATTATTTAGGGTATAGGCGTTTATAGTTATTACAGTTTTGCGCTGACCCAGCCTTTCACACTGGCTAACGCTGCAGGGAGAGCAGACGCATCGGTACCACCGGCCTGCGCCATATCCGGACGACCGCCCCCTTTACCGCCCACCTGCTGAGCGACCATACCAACCAGCTCCCCTGCCTTCACGCGATCTGTCACATCCTTAGACACACCGGCAATCAGGGAAACTTTACCGTCTGCGACCGTAGCCAACACCACAACCGTCGAACCCAGTTGGTTCTTCAGATCGTCAACCATGGTACGCAGCATCTTCGGCTCCACGCCGGCCAGCTCGCTGACCAGCAGCTTAACGCCGTTAATCTCTTCCGCTTTGCTGGAGAGGTTTGCGCTCTCCTGCGCCGCAGCCTGCTCTTTCAGCTGCTGCAGCTCTTTTTCCAGCTGACGGGTACGCTCCAGCGCGGCGCGAACTTTCTCGCCGAGATTGTGGCTGTCGCCCTTCAGCAGCTGTGCGATATCGCTGAGCTGATCGCTCTGCGCGTGCAGCATGGCTATCGCGCCTTCGCCGGTTACCGCTTCGATACGGCGCACGCCAGCGGCGGTACCGGACTCAGAGGTGATGCGGAACAGGCCGATATCACCGGTACGCGCCGCGTGAGTCCCGCCGCACAGTTCGGTGGAGAAGTCGCCCATCTGCAGCACGCGGACGCGGTCATCGTATTTCTCGCCGAACAGCGCCATGGCGCCGGATGCGCGCGCGGCATCGATATCCATAATGTTGGTTTCGATAGCCAGGTTACGACGGATCTGCGCATTGACCAGATCTTCGACTGCACGGATCTCTTCCGGCTTCATCGCTTCGAAATGCGAGAAGTCAAAGCGCAGCGCTTTATCGTTAACCAGCGAGCCTTTCTGCGCTACATGGGTGCCGAGCACCTGGCGCAGCGCCGCATGCATCAGGTGCGTCGCGGAGTGGTTCAGACGGATACGCTGACGGCGAGCCTCGTCCACATCGGCCTGCACCGCGTCGCCCACTTTCAGAGAACCGCTGGCGACTTTACCGATATGACCAATGGCCTGACCGTACTTCTGCGTGTCGCTGACGGCGAAGGAGAAGCCTGCGCCTTTCAGTTCGCCTTTATCGCCCACCTGGCCGCCGGACTCCGCATAGAACGGGGTCTGGTCGAGGATCACTACCGCTTCCTGGCCCGCGCTGACACTATCCACCGCTTTACCGTCGATAAACAGCGCAGTCACTTTGCCGTTCAGCTCCAGATGATCGTAGCCTTTAAATTCAGAGACTCCGTCAACGCGGATCATCGCGTTATAGTCAGCGCCGAAACCGCTGGACTCGCGCGCGCGGCGGCGCTGCTCTTCCATGGCGGCCTCAAAGCCAGCTTCGTCAACTTTAATGTTGCGTTCGCGGCAGACGTCCGCCGTCAGGTCGACCGGGAAGCCGTAGGTGTCGTACAGACGGAAGGCCGTTTCGCCATCCAGCGTGTCGCCTTTCAGCTTCGACAGCTCTTCATCCAGCAGCGCCAGTCCGCGCTCCAGAGTACGGGCGAACTGCTCTTCTTCAGTTTTCAGTACCTGCTCAACCTGAGCCTGCTGCTGTTTCAGTTCTTCACCGGCGGAACCCATCACGGCGATCAGCGGGGCAACCAGTTTCCAGAAGAAGGTGTCCTTCGCGCCCAGCATGTTGCCGTGACGGATCGCACGGCGAATGATGCGACGCAGTACGTAGCCGCGGTTTTCATTCGACGGGATCACGCCGTCAGCAATCAGGAATGCACAGGAGCGAATGTGGTCGGCAATCACGCGCAGCGACTTGTTCGTCAGATCGGTGGCGCCGGTGACTTTCGCCACGCTGGCGATCAGATCGCGGAACAGGTCGATATCATAGTTGGAGTTAACGTGCTGCAGCACGGCGGCAATACGCTCCAGCCCCATACCGGTATCAACGGACGGCTTCGGCAGCGGCTCCATGGTACCGTCAGCCTGACGGTTGAACTGCATGAAGACGATGTTCCAGATCTCGATGTAGCGGTCGCCGTCTTCTTCCGGGCTTCCCGGAGGGCCGCCCCAGATGTGATCGCCGTGGTCAAAGAAGATTTCGGTGCACGGGCCGCACGGACCCGTGTCGCCCATCTGCCAGAAGTTATCAGAAGCAAACGGCGCGCCTTTGTTGTCGCCGATGCGGATGATACGCTCGCGCGGAACGCCTACTTCGTTAGCCCAGATGTCGAACGCTTCGTCATCGGTCTCGTAGACGGTGACCCACAGCTTCTCTTTCGGCAGGGCGAACCAGTTTTCACCGGTCAGCAGTTCCCATGCGTATTTGATGGCATCCTGCTTGAAATAATCGCCAAAGCTGAAGTTGCCCAGCATTTCAAAGAAGGTGTGGTGACGCGCGGTGTAACCGACGTTTTCCAGATCGTTGTGTTTACCACCCGCACGCACGCAACGCTGCGCGGTGGTCGCGCGCGAGTAATTACGTTTATCGAGGCCAAGGAAGACATCCTTGAACTGGTTCATCCCGGCGTTGGTAAACAGCAGGGTTGGATCGTTGTGCGGTACCAGGGAGCTGCTGGCAACTACCTGATGTCCCTTACTATGGAAAAAGTCGAGAAACGCCTGACGGATCTCAGCGGTGCTCTTGCTCATAATTATCCTGAAATCAAGCTACACGTCATCCTTCAAGTCGCCTCTGTCCTGGCTGCGCTTGCTCTCCCGGCACCGAACTGACGTGCGTTCCAGAAGATGTTCTCTCTTGCCGCCCTGATGCAGCTTGAATGATTTTGTGTATAAGGAATAATCGCCCTGGACGCTGTCTGTACTGTCACAACCAGCGGCCCGACGGAATAAAGTGGGAATAAGATAAGTTTTCTTTACGGCGAAGTAAAATCCCCGATGGGTCAATCTGCAAAATTTCGCCAGATTTCCTGGATATCTTCCATCAGGTAGCCGCGGTAAAGCAGGAATCGCTGAACTTTCACTTTTTCAGTAAAGGCGGAAGGTAACGGTTCGCCGTATTTACGCTGCGCCTGCTCCCTGGCAAGGCTCACCCAGTCGATATCACATTCGCGCATCGCCTGTTCAACGTCCTGGCGGGCAATCCCTTTCTGGCTGAGCTCCTGACGAATGCGCGCCGGGCCATAGCCTTTGCGGCTCCGGCTGGCGATGAACTGGCCGACAAAACGGTGATCGTCGAGATAGCGGTTTTCGATACACCAGGCAACCACCTGCTCCAGCTCTTCGGGGGTGACGTCCAGCGCCTCGGGGCCATTTTTGCTCATTACTGGTGCAGCCAGTTTGCGCCGCAGCTCCTGTTCGCTGTGGTCGCGCATGGCCAGAATGCGGATAGCGCGGTCCAGCAGGCGGGCGTAGCCGGAGCGGCGTGATGAAGGTTCAGTCACAGGCACCTCAATAATCTAAAAAATGCAAAAGGGCCGCATAAGCAGCCCTTTATCACTCTGTTAGACGATATCAGAAATCTTGTTCCGTTTCTTCTGCGTCGTTGCCGTCAACGGCGAAGTCCGGCGTAGAGTCCTGGTTGTTGAGCAGCAGTTCGCGAACTTTCTTCTCAATTTCTTTCGCCGCCGCCGGGTTCTCTTTCAGCCAGGTGATCGCGTTCGCTTTACCCTGACCAATTTTGTCGCCGTTGTAGCTGTACCAGGCGCCCGCTTTCTCAATCAGCTTCTCTTTCACGCCCAGGTCAACCAGCTCGCCGAAGAAGTTGATGCCTTCACCGTAGAGGATCTGGAATTCAGCCTGTTTGAACGGCGCGGCGATCTTGTTCTTCACCACTTTGACGCGGGTTTCGCTGCCGACGACATTGTCGCCCTCTTTCACCGCGCCGATGCGGCGGATGTCCAGACGCACGGAGGCGTAGAACTTCAGCGCGTTACCGCCGGTGGTGGTTTCCGGGTTACCGAACATTACGCCGATTTTCATACGGATCTGGTTGATGAAGATCAGCAGCGTGTTGGACTGCTTCAGGTTACCCGCCAGCTTACGCATCGCCTGGCTCATCATACGCGCCGCGAGACCCATGTGAGAATCGCCGATTTCGCCTTCGATTTCCGCTTTCGGCGTCAGCGCCGCCACGGAGTCGACGACGATAACGTCAACCGCGCCGGAGCGCGCCAGCGCGTCACAGATTTCCAGCGCCTGTTCACCGGTATCCGGCTGAGAACACAGCAGGTTGTCGATATCCACGCCCAGTTTGCGCGCATAGACCGGGTCCAGTGCGTGTTCGGCATCGATGAACGCACAGGTTTTACCTTCACGCTGCGCTGCGGCGATAACCTGCAGCGTCAGGGTGGTTTTACCGGAGGATTCCGGCCCGTAGATCTCGACGATACGGCCCATTGGCAGACCGCCGGCGCCGAGCGCAATATCCAGAGAAAGCGAGCCGGTGGAGATGGTTTCTACGTCCATAGAACGGTCTTCACCCAGGCGCATGATGGAGCCTTTACCGAATTGCTTTTCGATCTGGCCCAGTGCAGCCGCCAACGCTTTCTGTTTGTTTTCGTCGATCGCCATTGTTACTCCTAATCATGCAGGGTGAAGCGTGTTCGCTTCGCCGTTAATATTTGTTCAGTTGAGGCAATTATACTGTATGGTCATACAGTATCAAGTGTTTTGTAGAAATTGTTGCCAGAGCAGATTGAGCGCATAGGCCGTCGCCTGACGACGCACCGCTTCGCGGTCTCCGGCAAAGCATTCGCGCCGCGTCACGCCTTGCCCGCTCACGCTGGCGACACCAAACCACACCGTGCCGACCGGCTTTTCGTCGCTGCCGCCATCCGGCCCGGCGACGCCGCTAACGGAGATGGCATAGTCCGCGCGCGCCGCGCGCAGTGCGCCGATCGCCATCTCGACCACCACCGGTTCGCTCACTGCGCCGTTGTCCCGCAGCGTCGCTTCGCTGACGCCGATCATTTGCGATTTGGCTTCGTTGCTGTAGGTCACAAAGCCGCGTTCAAACCACGCTGAGCTGCCGGCAATATCGGTGATCGCTTTCGCTATCCAGCCGCCGGTGCAGGATTCCGCCGTGGTCACCGTCGCACCGCGCGCCTTCAGCGCCCGGCCCACCTTCTCGCTTAGCTGCATTAATTCTGAATCGGTCATTATCGCCCCGCTTTGGTCTGGATAAAGAGGCCATCAAAGATAGCACTTTCCACAGAGATATGGGGACGAGGTGTGGAATTTACGAGGGGACATCCAAAATGAATCATCCCGGCGACGCCGGGATGATAAATCGCACGATTACTTCATGCTGGCGGCGATCAGCGCCACGTTATGACGCATCATTTTCACATAGCTATCCGCGACGCCACCCGGTGCGGAGAGCGCCTCCGGATAGAGTTCGCCCCCCGGCTGGGCGCCTGTCGCGCTGGCGATTTGCTTCACCAGCCGCGGGTCAAGCTGGTTCTCCATAAACCAGGTATGGACGCCATCGGCTTTGATTTGCTTAATCAGCGCCGCCACCTGCGCCGCGCTGGCCTCGCTCTCTGAAGAGAGCCCCTGTGGCGCGAGGAATGTCACATTGTAAGCGCGGCCAAAATAGCCGAAGGCGTCATGGCTGGTCAGGACCTTGCGCTTTGCCAGCGGAATGGCGCTGAACTGCGCTTTCGCCCAGCCGTCGATATTCGTCAACTGCTCGATATAGCGCTTGCCGCTGCTGGTCAACGCCGCTTTATCTTCCGGGTCGGCTTTCACCAGACCATCGAGGATATTCTGCGCATACAACGCACCGTTCGCCGCGCTGTTCCAGGCGTGGGGATCGGTCACCGTTTTGCCATCCTCATCAAGGGTATGGGTCTTGACGCCTTTCGAGGCCACCACCAGCTCGCCCTTAAAACCAGAGGCCTTAATCAGACGATCCAGCCACCCTTCCAGCCCCAGGCCGTTGACCACCACCACGTCGGCCTTGCTGAGCAGCGCACTATCTTTCGGCGAGGGCTCGAAGGTGTGTGGATCGCCGTCCGGGCCGACCAGCGTATCGACATGGACA
>NZ_PJDK01000128.1:0-7299 GCF_002837615.1 Klebsiella sp. X1-16S-Nf21 | reverse complement strand
GCTGACGCGGGAGGCGGAATTGAGCAGATTGGCGATGTCCCATTCCATAAGGGTGATGGCATGCGGATGAGTGATATACCAACTGGTACTGTGGATCATCACCACCATCATGCAGGCGATACCGCGCAGGTTGGTGATCCAGTGTATCTTTTCTTGCATCAGTCCCTCAAAGTCTGCTGGCGAAATAAGGTCTGACCCGCCTTATGTCCCGGTGTCGCAATAGATTAGTCTGAGTTTTCGGTCACAGACTTGTCGCGGTTTTATGATATTCGCAAAATACCTGTAATACTGAATCTTTACGATAACAACTTGCTAACAAGGCGGTGGAGGAGTACGTGGTGAAAGGTGTTGTTTCCGTTATGCTGGTGCTGCTCCTCGCGGGCTGCAGCGAGACCATTTCTCCCCCGGCGCAAAAAGCGCAGCGCGCACGCATTACTCCGCAAACGACGCTCAATATGGCCCAGCTTTGCAAGGATCAGGCCGCTATTCGCTACAACACGCAAACGCAGCTCGTTGACGTGAACCATTTTGAACAATTCCAGGCGAGCTATGAGCTTTCGGGGCGGACCGGCAAGAATGAGCGTTTCATCTGTTCCTTTGACCCGGACGGCCAGTTTATGCATCTTTCGATGCGCTGAATCGACCCCGGCTGGCGTAAATTTCGTCCGTTTTCCTGAAACAACGCCGTTTCGTACTGTATATCTCGCAGCCAGCGGGTATACTGACTCCTTCCTTTAAATCCACACGTATCCAGCACGAAATCATATGCAAAAGTTTGATACCAGGACCTTCCAGGGCCTGATCCTGACCTTACAGGATTACTGGGCTCGTCAGGGCTGCACCATTGTTCAACCACTGGACATGGAAGTCGGCGCCGGCACCTCTCACCCGATGACCTGCCTGCGCGCGTTAGGGCCGGAGCCAATGGCGACCGCCTACGTGCAGCCTTCCCGTCGTCCAACCGATGGCCGCTATGGCGAAAACCCGAACCGTTTACAGCACTACTATCAGTTCCAGGTGGTGATTAAGCCCTCGCCGGACAACATTCAGGAGCTGTACCTCGGATCGCTGAAAGAGCTGGGTATGGACCCGACCATTCACGATATTCGTTTTGTCGAAGACAACTGGGAAAACCCGACGCTGGGCGCCTGGGGTCTGGGCTGGGAAGTGTGGCTCAACGGCATGGAAGTGACGCAGTTCACCTACTTCCAGCAGGTGGGCGGCCTCGAGTGTAAGCCGGTGACCGGCGAGATAACCTACGGTCTGGAGCGTCTGGCGATGTACATCCAGGGCGTGGACAGCGTTTATGACCTGGTCTGGAGCGATGGCCCGCTGGGTAAAACCACTTACGGCGACGTGTTCCACCAGAATGAAGTGGAGCAGTCCACCTATAACTTCGAATACGCCGACGTCGACTTCCTGTTCTCCTGCTTTGAGCAGTATGAGAAAGAGGCCCAGCAGCTGCTGGCGCTGGAGACTCCGCTGCCGCTGCCGGCCTATGAACGTATTCTGAAAGCGGCTCACAGCTTTAACCTGCTGGATGCGCGTAAAGCCATCTCCGTCACCGAGCGTCAGCGCTATATTCTGCGCATTCGCACCCTGACTAAAGCAGTGGCGGAAGCGTACTACGCTTCCCGTGAAGCGCTCGGCTTCCCGATGTGCAACAAGAATAAATAAGAGGCGGCCATGTCTGAGAATACTTTTCTGGTGGAAATCGGCACTGAAGAGCTGCCACCAAAAGCGCTGCGCAGCCTGGCGGAATCTTTTGCTGCGAACGTGACCGCGGAGCTGGATAATGCCGGCCTCGCACACGGTAAAGTGGAATGGTTTGCCGCCCCGCGTCGTCTGGCGCTGAAGGTAGCCAACCTGGCGGCGGCGCAAGCCGATCGCGAGGTGGAAAAACGCGGCCCGGCTATTGCCCAGGCGTTCGATGCCGAAGGCAAGCCAAGCAAAGCGGCCGAAGGCTGGGCGCGCGGCTGCGGTATCACCGTCGATCAGGCCGAACGTCTGACCACCGACAAAGGCGAGTGGCTGCTGTATCGCGCCCATGTAAAGGGCGAAAGCACTGAAGCGCTGCTGCCGAACATGATTGCCAGCTCGCTGGCGAAGCTGCCGATCCCGAAACTGATGCGCTGGGGCGCGTCTGACGTCCACTTCGTGCGTCCGGTTCACACGGTGACTTTGCTGCTGGGTGACAAAGTGATCCCGGCCACTATCCTCGGTATTCCGTCCGATCGCGTGATTCGCGGGCATCGCTTTATGGGTGAGCCGGAGTTCACTATCGATCATGCCGACCAGTACCCGCAGATCCTGCTGGAGCGCGGTAAAGTCATCGCCGATTACGAACAGCGTAAAGCCAAAATCAAAGCCGATGCGGAAGAAGCGGCGCGTAAGATTGGCGGTCAAGCCGATCTGAGCGAAAGCCTGCTGGAAGAAGTCACCTCGCTGGTGGAATGGCCGGTGGTGCTGACGGCGAAGTTCGAAGAAAAATTCCTCGCGGTGCCGTCCGAAGCGCTGGTTTACACCATGAAGGGCGACCAGAAGTACTTCCCGGTCTACGACAACGCCGGCAAACTGCTGCCGAACTTTATCTTCGTAGCCAACATCGAGTCCAAAGATCCGCAGCAGATCATCTCCGGTAACGAGAAGGTGGTTCGTCCGCGTCTGGCCGATGCTGAATTCTTCTTCAACACCGACCGTAAAAAACGTCTGGAAGATAACCTGCCGCGTCTGGAAACCGTGCTGTTCCAACAGCAACTTGGGACCCTGCGCGACAAGACCGATCGCATCCAGGCGCTGGCGGGCTGGATTGCCGGGCAGATTGGCGCTGATGTGAACCATGCGACCCGCGCGGGCCTGCTGTCCAAGTGCGACCTGATGACCAACATGGTCTTCGAGTTCACCGACACCCAGGGCGTGATGGGGATGCACTACGCGCGCCATGACGGCGAAGCGGAAGACGTGGCCGTAGCGCTGAACGAGCAGTATCAACCACGCTTTGCCGGCGACGCGCTGCCGTCTAACCCGGTTGCCTGCGCGGTGGCGATTGCCGATAAGATGGACACCCTGGCGGGTATCTTTGGTATCGGGCAGCATCCGAAAGGCGATAAAGACCCGTTTGCGCTGCGCCGCGCCGCGCTGGGCGTGCTGCGTATCATCGTTGAGAAGAACCTGAATCTCGATCTGCAAACGCTGACCGAAGAAGCGGTGCGTCTGTACGGTGAGAAGCTGACCAACGCCAACGTGGTTGATGATGTGATCGACTTTATGCTGGGCCGCTTCCGCGCCTGGTATCAGGACGAAGGTTACGGCGTCGACACGATCCAGGCGGTACTGGCGCGTCGTCCAACCCGCCCGGCGGATTTTGATGCGCGCATGAAAGCCGTATCGCACTTCCGTACCCTGGAAGAGTCCTCCGCGCTGGCGGCGGCAAACAAACGTGTCTCCAACATCCTCGCGAAATCCGACGAGACGCTGAACGACATCGTTCACGCTTCAGTGCTGAAAGAAGCGGCGGAAATCAAGCTGGCGGGCAATCTGGTGGTGCTGCGCGACAAACTGCAGCCGTATTTCGCCGCAGGCCGTTATCAGGATGCGTTGATCGAGCTGGCTGCGCTGCGCGAGCCGGTGGATGAATTCTTCGAGAACGTGATGGTTAACGCTGAAGACAAAGATGTTCGCATCAACCGTCTGACGCTGCTGTCCAAACTGCGTGAACTGTTCCTGCAGGTCGCGGATATTTCTTTGCTGCAGTAAGCGTATCGGTAATAATAAAAGACCTGCCTCAGGGCAGGTTTTTTTATACGTGAAATATAAATAGATGAACCGTTAATAATTCTGCTATTGATATCTTCATTATTTACATTCATCGATAAGAAATGTTTTAGGAATATATAAACATAATTCCGTGAGGTATTTACGCTAGAATGGCGGCGGGTGCTTGAGACTGTGTGTCTCAGGTATTCAGCGGGAGACAGACAGAGAAAAGCCCCACCTGATAGTAATCAAAGTGAGGCTCCCCTATGTATGAACACCATAAGAGTAGCCTCTTACTTGTTGAAAATCAACACTGGAGGCGAGGAATGCCGCAAAAGTATCTGTTGTTTGGCTTAGTAGTGATTTGCTTCACTATTTTATTATTGACCTGGATGGTTCGTGATTCGCTATGTGAATTACAGCTCAGGCAGGGAAATATTGAGCTGGTGGCATTCTTAGCCTGTGATATTAAACAGTAAGAGCATCTGGTGGGGATCTATCCCCACCATGCTTGCAGTGTCAGGCATTCTCAATGCACCCTTTCATTGTTCACCAAATAAATCATTTGCCTCCTGATATCAGGAGGCCTTTTTATTTTTACACGATCGTTGAATAAAACAGGCTTGCAACGCATACCGGAGTGTGGCTATCCTATGTCCCGACGAATTCCTCGTCTCACCGGAGCGCGCCCCACAAATGAACAAACACGACTGATGAATTTCACGCCTTACCTCGCAGATGTTGCGGGTAGGGGAGTATTGATTTCATTCAGGAGTGCTTATGGCTCATTGCGCCCATATCCCCGCTTTTGTTTTACATCAGGTCACCTGTCAGTTTGCGACGGGAGATACGCTTTTTGGTCCGCTGAATTTATCGCTGGAATCGTCGCTTTGCGGCCTGGTCGGCCGTAACGGCGTCGGTAAGACGCGTCTGCTACGTCTGCTGGCCGGTCTGGATTCCCCCGCCGAAGGCTATATCGAGCGCGGGGCTTCTATTGCCTGGGTGGCGCAGCAGTCGACGCTTACGCCGGAGACCACCCTCGCTACGCTGCTGGGCTATGCGCCGATATTTGATGCCTTGTCTCGCCTTGAACAGGGTCAAGTGCTGGCTGCCGATTTCGATCTATTGGATGGCCACTGGGATCTCCCCGATCGCCTGAGTTTAGCTTTCCGTGAAGCCGATCTCCCGCCGTTCTCTGCCGATCGTCCCGCTTTTTCACTCAGCGGCGGCGAGCGGATGAAGGCTCTGCTGTGCGGCGCCTTTGTCTCCGGCGCCGATTATCTGCTGCTGGATGAGCCCACCAACCATCTGGACCGCCAGGGGCGGGAGTGGCTCTATCACCAACTGGAAAGCTGGCAGGGTGGGGCTCTGATCGCCAGCCACGACCGCGAGTTACTGACGCGGATGCCGAAGATTATTGAGCTGACGCCGACGGCGCTGCGCAGCTACGGCGGCAACTATGATGAATATCAGCGCCAGCGTATGGCGGAGCAGCAGGCTGCGCGCGCGGCGCTGGAGCATGCTGTGACCGAGCGACGGCGCACCCGCGCGCGAATGCAAAAGGAGCATGACGCCGCGCAGCGGCGCTCGGCTCAGACGCTGCGGACCGTTGATACGCTAAATATTGCCTCGTTTGAACGTGTGAAGTACAAAGGTGCGGCAAAAGAGCGCCCGGGAACGCTGCGCCGTCAGCATCGTGAACAGAACAGCAGTCTGAATGCCGCCGTGCAGCAGGCACGGGAGCGGGTAGAAGACGACAATCCGGTGATGTTCACCCTGCCGGGTAGCGAAGTGGCCGCCGGCAAGCAGGTTCTGGTGGTGGAAGCATTGCAGCTCGCCCATTCACCCGCTGCGCCGCTGGACTGGCGTATAGATGGTCCGATGCGTATTGCGCTAAAGGGACCGAACGGCTGTGGCAAAACCACTTTGCTGAAAACGCTGCTGGGGCTGGAGCAGGCCGTCTCAGGCGATGTCCGGCTGTCGGTGAGCGCGGCTTATCTGGATCAACATCTGACGCAGCTGGATCTGTCGTTATCGGTCATGGCGCACCTGAGCCTGGACGATACCCCGCTGGATGAGGGCCTTCTGCGCACCCGACTGGCGCAGCTCCAGCTTGGCGCGGATAAGGTCACTCTGCCGCTGGCGACGCTCAGCGGCGGCGAGCGTCTGAAAGCGGCCCTGGCGTGCGTGCTCTGGCGACGCGATCCCGCTCAGCTGCTTTTGCTGGATGAGCCGACCAACCATCTCGATTTAGCATCGACACAGGCTATTGAAAGCGCGCTGGCGGCGTTTCCCGGCGCGATGCTGGTGGTGTCACATGACGAGGCATTTTTACACGGTCTGAAGCTGACCCATAGCCTGGCGTGGCGGGAGACGGGCTGGCACTTTTCCCTGCTCTGAATGCCCAACAGCCGCCATCGTATGCTGGCGGCTGTTGGCGACAGATAAAAAAAATCCCCGCCATCAGGCAGGGATTCTCGATTCTTAGCGGCTTGAACTTACAGAGAAGTTACGTTGCCAGCTGCCGGGCCTTTAGCGCCGCTTTCGATGGTGAAGGAAACTTTCTGACCTTCGTCCAGGGATTTGTAGCCATCGTTCTGGATAGCAGAGAAGTGTACGAACACGTCTTTAGAGCCATCGTCAGGAGTGATGAAGCCGAAGCCTTTGTCAGCGTTGAACCATTTTACGATACCAGTCATTTTACCGGACATAGTGAATTACCTTTAAAAAAATAAGTGAGCCTTGCGGCGTAGCGGTCTGGACTACAGATTTAAAGCGATAAAGGGAAAGTTCACTACGGGGGTATCTTTGGATAACCTTAGAAGGACTGCTCTATTCGACTGCTCTGTGGTCTGTACATCAAACCTGCGAGCATTAACGCACGTTCAGCACCTGATAGCAAACTTTTTTTTACGGTGCAGCGGCAAAAGCCCCCTTACTGACCCATGCCGCTGCGCGCTGGATTAATCGAGTAACTGTCGTGAAAGCTGTGGATTGGCCTGAATCAGGCGCATCAATTTCAGCTCGGTGGGAGACGGTCTAACCCGTCTCGACTCCCACTCTCTTACCATGGCGACGCTCACGCCCATGACGTTGGCAAAGTCGTCAATCTTAAGTCCAGTGCCTTTACGCAGTTGCTCAAATTCACTAAACACAGTGGACTTACGGTTTGAGGTAAGTTTCTGATTATCATCCTTAAATACGATGTGTTCCAGGCTGCTCAGCAGTTCAAACACGGGATCTTTATATTCCATTGAGAACTCCTTTTATCACACAGCGGAAGAGATTTTTTATAAAGCTCTTTAAGAATAGTCAGAAAATCGTGCAGCGGATGGTAACGTCCGTGATTATTTGCCAACAGGCTATCGAATCGGCCCCGGCAGCCAAACGGCAGTGGAGCCTAAGAGAATGATTACTAACGCGATGAGATGGCTTCGAAAATTTTTGTAAACGGATAAGAAAAAAGCGGCAAAGCCGGCGCGGGCCGCCGGCTTAACAATCAGGCTTTCTGCAGACCTCTCGCGTCGTCTTTCGTCGCCGGCG
>NZ_PJDK01000127.1:0-7922 GCF_002837615.1 Klebsiella sp. X1-16S-Nf21 | reverse complement strand
GTAAGACGACCGCTGTATTACATGGAGCATGATCGACTCTTTTTTCACCCTCTCTTCAGTATTTAATATTATTGAGAAAGCGAAGGGTATGAGGATGTTTCATTGGAGGATGTTTATAAAATATTGTCACCTTTATCTTTCAGTGTGGAAAGACATTATTTATTTTAACTTAAATGGCTTGACAAATTTGATGGCAAGGATAGATTTGAGCAACTGCTCTAATTTATATTTATCATCTGCGGGATCCGAAAGTGATACGCTGTGATTAACCATGACACTACATAACCAGGGGATCTACTGACATGAAAATTTTTTTCCAGGGCACCAGACTTAAAAAAGCAAAAATACTAACGGTTGCCTTTTCTTTCGCCTTTTTCACCGCATCGGTGCTGGCAAAGCCCTCGCAATCAGAGAGTTATAATGTCGCCGTTTATCGCGGGGAGGCCGGGTGCCCAGGCTGTTCTGAAATGGTGGTAAAATCGCTGGTCGCGACAGGCCTGCCTCTGCACATCTCTTATGTTGGCGAAAAAGAAAAGCTGAAATTAAATGCACAAACACTGAAAAAATTCGATCTCTATATTCAACCTGGCGGCGGTCAGGATATACCCGGCTCTTATCAAGCCCTGGGTGATGAAGGGGCAGAGGCTATCCGCAATTTTGTGAAAAGTGGCAAATCCTTTCTTGGTCTTTGTATGGGAGCCTATCTTGCCGACAAAGACTGGATAGGGCTTATTGATGCGCCTTTAGAATCAGAGGTGGGGAGACCCGGTTCGCAGGCCGTTGATGAAGGCGATTATACCCTGCAACTGACATGGAATAATAAACAAGAGCCTTTTTACTACCAGGATGGGCCTTATCTCAACAGTAGTATCTCAAGTACTGGATTCCAGCCGATCGCTTACTACAAGAATGGAGATATCGCCATTGGTAAGTACCGGTATGGTAAGGGAAACATCATCCTGTCAGGTCCGCATCCTGAAGCCGATGAGACCTGGATAGACAGCGCTGCGCCAGGGAATACGACGGCAGAAAGTAAAATGCAGCGTATTTTAAGTTATCTCAATATAAAAAAGGGTTAACTGATACGCTACCTTGCTTCACCCACTCAGAAATCTTTTTTAAGTATTTTAAAGGCAAGCTCAGATATTTCATTAAGAAAAATGCTGCGTCTGTCTTCTGAATAATCGAGGATCAGCAAGCTGGAATACCCATCAATTAATGTGTTTATTTGTCTGGCTGAGGTAGCGGCGTTTTCCACAAGGAACTCGCCTTCCTGCATCCCTACGCTAATGATGCCTTCAAGAATAGTGATCCATTGCAGGGAGTGATCGTGCACTAATTTAGCATAATCCGCATCGCGTGCTGCCATTGGCCATAGTTCAAGGTAGAGCAGCCAGTGTGCCGAAGGTGCATCGGGTAACAGCGTTCTGATATAGAGGTTTACTCTTTCACTAGCGCTCATTTTTTCTGACGCGTTTAAAAACGCATGACATTCTTGTATGTCATTTTCAAACATATACTGAATAGTGGATTTCTTGAGCGTTTCCCAGTCTCGATAATAGTGATAGATATGACTTCTGGAAATATTCATTTTCTGCGTCAAATCACGGGTTGAGACATTGCTAAACCCTTTTTCTCTGAACAGTTGTAGCGCAGCTATTTTTATCAACTCAGAAAAATTGGCCGTTTTCAATATTTCAACCTTAATCACTATCCATTAAAGCGCGAACTATATCATAATTTCTGAAACCTTGCACGTGTTCAACATTCGGGGATAGCTGTTAGCATTGTGTTTTTTATAGCATTAACAAAATAACGAAAATCTATTTTGTGGGTCTGGTATAAATTCAGCTGCAGGGAGGTTGCTTTATTATTAGCTATGCGCAGGATGCTATTCCTGCCGCGTGCGGTGGTGGCCGCAACGGTGGAGTGGAAAACCGGGAAAGAGAACGTCGCTATTACCCGGTGAGCTATCATGATGACAACGTGCTTATCGGCAAGGTAGGCGATAAGCACGGCATTTTTCAGACCGAGCGTGGTTTGCCGCCGCGTGGGTAGCCGCTGCGCCACCACACGCTTTTAACGCAATTGCGCGCAGGCGCCCGCTATCCGCTGGCAGGCTTGGGTTAGCAGGCCATCTTCTATCGCATACGCAATACGCAAATACCCCGGCATTCCAAACGCGGAGCCGTGTAAAACGGCCACCTGGGTTTGTTCTAATAGCCAGTTCGCCAGCGCGCTGTCGTTGCGAAGGATTTCGCCGCCAGGGGTCATCCGGCCCATGAGCGCCTGGCAGTTAGCAAACACATAGAATGCCCCCTGGGGAGCGGTGGCGCTCAGGCCATCGGTGGCGGCAATCATTCCCAGCACCTGCTGGCGGCGTTTATCTAACACGTTGAGCCAGCCGTCGAAGAAATTGGCTGAGTGGTTAAGCGCTGCGACCGCCGCAGCCTGCGAAATACTGCTGGGGTTGGAGGTGCTTTGTGATTGCAGGATCTGCATGGCGGCAATCAGCCATTGCGGCCCTCCCGCATAGCCCAGACGCCAGCCGGTCATGGCGTGGCTTTTGGACACACCGTTTACCGTCAGGGTACGTGAAACCATCTGCGGGGCGGCCTGGGCAAAAGTGGTAAAAGGGATATTGTCATAGCGCAGCGGCTCGTAAATATCGTCGGCCATCACCAGCACCTGTGGGTAATCCGCCAGCACCGCAGCCAGGGCACGCAGTTCCTGCTCGCTGTAAATCGCCCCCGTCGGGTTGCCCGGCGAGTTGAGGATCAGCCAGCGCGTTGATGGGGTAAGGGCGGCGGCCAGTTGTTCCGGCGTCAGCTTCCAGCCGTTTTGTTCATCACAGGGCACAATCACCGGTTCGCCATCGGCCAGAGAGACCATATCCGGATACGAGACCCAGTAGGGGGCGGGAATGATGACCTGCTGCCCGGCGTCGAGGGTGGCCAGAAAAGCATTGAAAATAAGCTGCTTGGCGCCACTGCCTGCGATGATCTCTTGCGGACGGTAATGCAACTGATTGTCGCGAGCGAACTTGGCGGCAATGGCCTCCTTTAACGCGGCGGTGCCGGAAACGGCGGTATACTTAGTCTGATGATGCACGATCGCTTCAATGCCCGCATAGCTGATATGGGCCGGGGTAGCAAAATCCAGTTCTCCTTCGCCCAGGTTGATAACCGGCTTGCCTGCGGCTTCCAGTGCCCGTACCTGGTCAGAAATGACCGCTGTCGGTGAAGGGCGTACAGATTGCATACGACGGGCGATTTGACTGTTATTCATAAATCCTCTTTTGTATCTAATGATTCAATTAATACAATTGGGTCCCCAACCTCAGCAGGAAACTCGCCGTGTCACCGATCTTTATTCTCGATAACACCTCTGCGCCCGCTCGCTACGGTATTACCGCCAGCCTGTGGGCTAATCGTCTTGGACTGCCTCTCTGGAGCCTTCGCCCCGACTTCGCCGGCGATGTTCCCGACAGCCATCAGCACGTCATTCGTGCCGGGTACTGCGTGACCAGCGGCCTCTGGCGCAGCGATACGCTGCGTGAAGAGGTGCGCGATATCGCCAGCCTGCCTGAGTCAGATGCTGTCATTGTGCTGGCGTCCTCGCAGGCAGCGCTTATCGCCGACCTGCCGGGCCAACGGCTGTTCAGCGATGACCGCAACCAGCGCCTGACGCTCAGCGACGGGCAACATACGGTGTTAGACCTCACCGCCGATCGCTATGGTCGCTGGGATGCCGGGGAGCCATCCTCTGCCGGGACGCCCTTGCGCATCGCACTGATTGGCCGTGAGTCAGACCACCGTCTGGTCTACCCCGCCACGCTTGGCTCACTGGGTGATGCCGCGGCGTCGCTGGGGCTGAACCTGGAGGTCCATTTCTTCGCGCCGGTCAGTCTGTCCCCTGGGTTACACGACCTCCACGACGTCCAGGGCGTCGTGTTGCCAGGCGGTTCCTCGATGGCCGCCGTCAAGGGACAAATCCGCGTGGCGGAAGATACGCTTGCCCGCGGACAGCCCACGCTGGGGTTATGCCTGGGAATGCAGAGCATGATGACCGCAGTCGTGCGCCGACGTCCGGGTTGCGAATCAGCCATTCCCGCCGAAGTGGCTCCGGATGAGGCTCTGCACAGCTTTGTTCCCTTTGTTGATGGCCGTCATCGCTGCGGCGTATTCCCTTTTTCCTTCGGGTTGATCCCCGGTGATATCCGCGAAATGCACTACAACCATCGCTACTGCTTTAACACCGACTTATTACCGGCGCTGGATCGCAGCGGGGTCAGCGTCAGTGCGCAAACGGACGATATCGTGGAGGCCATCTCCCAGCCGGAACTGCCGTTCTGGCATGGTGTGCAGGGGCACCCGGAACTGATGTCCCGCCCGGATGCGCCCCATCCGCTGTTCGTCGCCTTTTTACGGGTGGCGCTTAACGCGCCAGCGTAACGCCGCTACGGCTGTCGCTGGCAAGCGCCGACATGACGTGAGTCAGCTCCGCCAGCGCCGCGTCGTCGATCGGTTTTAACGGTGCGCGTACGGTGCCGCCGTTAAAACCGCGCAGCGCCATCGCCGCTTTCACCAGCTGCGGCTGACCATGTTTGCGCGCCAGCGCGCGATACGCGTACCACAGCTGATGCAGATCGCGGGCCGTGGCGGCATCGCCCTGTTCCACGGCCCGGAAGGTATTGATAATCAGCTCCGGCAGCGCGCCGCTGTTGGTGGTGCTGATGCCGTCAAACCCGGCCATCATTGGCCCGAGGAAGGCCAGATCGGAAGCACAGAACAGGCGCAGACGCCCACGCAGGCGGTTGGCAATCTGGTCGATGGCGGTGGGGTTGAGATCGCCCTGTTTGATGCCGACCACGTTGGGGATCTCTGCCAGTTGTTCCAGCAGCGCCGGGGAGAGGGTGATGCCGATGCCCGGCGCGTTGTACACCAGGATGCCGGTTTTGGATAAGGGAGCCATCTCTTTGAAGTAGCTGACGATCTGTTGGTCAGTGATTTCGCTAACAAAGGGCGCGGTCACCATCGGCAGGCCGCCCAGCTCGCTTGCCAGCAGCGTCAGCTCGCGGGCATCGCGCGGGTCGGCGCTGGCGCTGCACAGCATGACCGCCACGCGGTCATCCACACAGGCCATGACTTGATGAAACAGCTCACGGCGTTCTTCGACGGTCATCACCGGGAATTCACCGTAGGTGCCGCCAATCAGCAGACCGTCATAACCCAGACCAATCACGCGTTCAATATTTTCACGTAACGCCGGAAAGTCGATCGCGCCGCTGGCGGTGAACGGGGTGACGGTGATGTTGAAAATACCGCGCAGGCGTTCACGGCATTCATTGATATCTTTCATTTTTCTTTCCTTACAGCAGTGTGAGAGGGCGAGCCAGGGAACCCAGCTGACGATATCCGGTTTCGGTCACCACCACGGTTTCACTGACGCCGACGGTAAATTGACCGTAGATCCGCAGAGCCGGTGGAATGTGGAAGGTCATTCCTGGCTGCAGCTCAGTGGTGACGCCACGATACAGACTGAGAATGCCGCCTTCGCCCCAGTCCGGCGCAAAGGCGATACCGATGGAGTAACCGGTGCGTTTTTTGAAGTTTTCGGTGAACCCGGCGCGATCAATCACCTTCTGGCAGGCCAGGTGCGGCGCTTCGCAGGTGGCGCCTGGACGAATGGCATCAAGAGAGGCCTGCAGGGCTTCCTGACACACTTTTTCCATTTCGATGGCGATAGCGGGCGGCCGCCCCAGCCAGGCGGAGCGCATCATCGCGGCGTGGTAGCGGTCGTGAGCCGCTGACATTTCCAGAAATACCGGGTCGTTATCCTGCATCACCCGACGACGCCATGTGCCATGCGGCACGCCGCTGCGTGGGCCGGTCGAGACCAGCGGTTCCATGCCGACATACTCGGAACCGGCGGCAATGGCGGCCCCCATCATCGCCGAGACCAGCGCGTTTTCGTCTGCGCCGCTGCGAATCGCCGCCATGCCCGCGCGCATGCCCGCGTCCACATAGCGCGCTGCGATGGCGATTTTTTCCACCTCCGCCGCCGATTTCACGGCGCGCAGCGGCTCGATGACGCCCGCGGTATCGGCAATGGTGCCGAGCCTGGCCTGCAGGGCTTCATACACGGCAACCGGCAGGAACCAACCGCGTTTGTCCAGCCCAATCCGTTTGTGGAGCCAGCCGCGCTGTTGCAGCATGCCCACCAGGAAATCCACCGGGTTATCGCCATCCTGGTAGATGGCGGCGTCAGAAATAAAGGTGTTGGCGATAAAGTTAAAGTATTCGAGCTGGCGAATCACAAACACCGGATCCCCTTCTACCGGCAGCAACAGCGCCTGGAAGGTGTAATAGCCCGGTGTTTGCTGACCGGTGAGCCAGAAAATGTTTTCCGGGCCGGTAACGATCATGACGTCCACGCCCGCGCGGCTTAAGCGTTCGCGGGTGCGTCGAATGCGTTGCGCATATTCATCAGCGCTAAAGGCGGACTCACTGCCCTGAATCACATTGTTAACATCTTGCATGAGTAAACTCCTGGAGTAAGTGGGCCTGCGCGGCATTAAACTGCACGCCCAGACCGGGTGAGTCATTGACGGTGACCAGGCCATTGCGGTATTCCAGCCCGCTGACGGGATCATCCGTTAAGCCATCGGCGCCATACAGCTCGGCAAATGCCGGTTGCACGACACGACACAGCTGGAGCGCGGCGGCGGTGGCAGCATGGCCTTCATTCATCTGGCCAATCATGAATGGCACGTCGGCGAGTCGCAGCCGGTTGGCGGCGGCCAGCGTCGGCGCAAGGCCACCCAGTTTCACCAGTTTGAGATGCCCCCACAGCGCACCTTTGGCGGCGATCAGCCGGGTGATGGCGGCATCACTGTTGAGGCTTTCGTCGAGCATGATCGGGATGCCGTAGGCGTACAGCTCCGCAAGCTGGCTGTCGTTTGCCGGGCTTAACGGCTGTTCGATGTAGCTGAGCTTCAGCTCGCGCAGAGACGGGAATGCCGCGTGAGCCTGCGCCAGAGACCACTGGCCGTTCACGTCAATCGCCAGCGAAATCTGCTGGCCGAACCGCTGGCGCAGCCGTTGCAGACGGGCCAGGTCGGTAGCGAAATCCGCCACGCCTGTGCGCAACTTCAGCTGGGTGAAACCGCGAACGACATAGCGTTGCGCCTGCTCCAGCATCTGTCTCTCGCTGCCCCAGAACAGGGTCTGGTTGGTGTGCCACGCAGGCAGGCCATCCCGCGCCCCCAGCCAGGCGGCAACGCTTACCCCTTGCTGACGCGCCAGCAGGTCGTGCAAGGCCATATCCAGCACCATGCGCGATGGCGGCAGGAGCGTGCAGTCTTCGTCATCTAGCGCGGCGAGTCGCGCGGCGGGCGCCTGGCGCCAGTCCCAGCGGCGAAGTATCTGAAGCAGGTTGTTCAGCACCTGCTCTTCGCGGTAGCCATGCAGGTAGCGAATGTTGAGCCGCACTTCGCCAATCCCGGTCACCCCCTGGTCTTCCAGACGCAGCCAGAGCGTGTCGAGCGCCGTCACCGGACCAGAGGCAGCGGTATGCAGCGTCACATCGGCGTAATGCAGATCTCCCCGAAAGAGCTGCGCTTTCATAAACCGGGCTCCGGCGGCAGCATGGCGAGCGCAATATCGAGATAGAGGTAGGCCGCGGCGATAAATTCATCGACAGGGACAAATTCATCGGGTTTGTGAGCCACGGCCAGCGAACCGGGGCCAATCACGACGCCTTTTGCGCCCAGCGAACGGAAATGCACCAGGTCACATCCCCCCTGAAAACCAAACGGGCCGGGTTCGCTCTGCCCATGACGGCGACAGGCAGCAAGGCTTTGCTCGACAATGGCTTCGCGGCTGTCGGTTTGCGTCGCGCCGCCGGTAGTGGGCTGCCAG
>NZ_PJDK01000126.1:0-8423 GCF_002837615.1 Klebsiella sp. X1-16S-Nf21 | reverse complement strand
GGCTCTCGTAACCTGAGGTGTATGGAAAAACGTCCTGAATAACCTGATGTTATTGAATTTTTGCACAGGTAACAATGTGGGTACTGGTTTAAATTGTAGCCGGGAAGTGGGGGAAGGAGCGGGCGCGGTGGGCGCGCCCGGAGATATTTTATCAGACGCGATCAGTTAATCGCGTTTTGCGCCACCGCGCAGTAAACCGGATGCGCCTTCAGAGTAGTCGCGCGGCATCTGGACCGGCGCCTGATCGTTGCTGGCTTCAGACTCTTCCAGACGGTTGCGGAACGGGTTGGCGTCTGCCATAGAGTCCGGCAGCAGGTTGTTAGAGCTTTTCGCCATATGCTGATACAGCTGACGATAGTCATGCGCCATGTTATCCAGCAACTCGGCGCTGCGCGCGAAGTGGCTGACCAGCTCTTCACGGTATTCTTCAAGCTCGGCTTTATTCTTTTCCAGTTCGAACTGCAGCGCCTGCTGCTGGCGCAGTTTGCGGTTGCCGAAACGCATGGCGACGGCACCAATAATGATACCGACGACTAACCCAATTAGCGCGTATTCCCAGGTCATGAACATCTCCCGTTGTTTTGTGGTTCCGTAGGGTGGCTCTTAGGCTCTCCGCCTGCGCCCGATAGTGCCACTATAACCGCTAATTCCACAGAAGTGGAATCCTGGCGTATCATCGCGTAGTGTAGAACGGCCTTTTTTTCGTCAATCGTGAGCTTCGGCATTACGGTTTTCAAGGAATAACAATTAGATCATGCAAAGCCTGTCTCCAACATCGCGTTACCTTTTAGCCCTGAAAGAGGGCAGCCATCAACCCGACGACGTCCAGCAAGAAGCGGTGAGCCGCCTTGATACCATTTACCAGGAACTGCAGACTCAGCCCGCGCCCGTCGCGTCAGGCGGCGGTTTGCGCGCGAAATTCGGCAAACTGCTGGGTAAGCGCGAACCGGCTGCCGAGGCGGCGCCTGTCCGCGGCCTGTATATGTGGGGCGGCGTGGGGCGGGGAAAAACCTGGCTGATGGACCTGTTTTACCAGAGCCTGCCGGGCGAGCGTAAGCAGCGCCTGCATTTCCATCGCTTCATGCTGCGCGTGCACGAAGAGCTGACCACCCTGCAGGGACATAGCGACCCGCTGGAGATTGTCGCCGACCGTTTCAAGGCGGAAACGGATGTGCTCTGTTTTGACGAGTTTTTCGTCTCTGATATTACCGATGCCATGCTGTTAGGCGGGTTGATGAAAGCCCTGTTTGCCCGCGGCATCACCCTGGTCGCCACTTCCAATATTCCGCCGGATGAGCTCTATCGCAATGGCCTGCAACGGGCCCGTTTTCTGCCGGCGATCGACGCCATCAAGCAGCATTGCGATATTATGAACGTCGATGCCGGCATCGATTATCGTCTGCGTACGCTGACGCAGGCGCACCTGTGGCTGTCGCCACTGAACAGCGAAACCCGCGAACAGATGGATAAACTGTGGCTGGCGCTGGCCGGGGCGCCGCGCGCTGCTGCCGGGCCGACGCTGGAGATCAATCACCGCGAGCTGCCCACGCTTGGCGTCGAAAACCAGACGCTGGCGGCGTCGTTCGCCACGCTGTGTGTGGATGCCCGTAGCCAGCATGACTATATTGCCCTCTCCCGTCTGTTCCACACCGTGATGCTGCTCGACGTGCCGGTGATGACCGCGCAGCTGGAGAGCGAAGCGCGGCGCTTTATCGCCCTGGTGGATGAGTTCTATGAGCGCCACGTGAAGCTGGTGGTCAGCGCCGCGGTGCCGCTGTACGACATTTATCAGGGAGAGCGGCTGAAGTTTGAGTTCCAGCGCTGTCTGTCGCGTCTGCAGGAGATGCAGAGCGAAGAGTATCTCAAGCGTCCGCATATGCCCTGACAGGGCGCTTTTTCCCGACGGATTGAGAGCCGGAAGGCCACCCCGGGGCCTGCCTGAAAAATCTCATAAAGGGGTCGATCTTTGACCCCGACTTCTCTATAATCTTGCGACCCCACGTTACGAGAAGGTTTTTTTCCCGAAACTTTCTATGCGCCGGCATAGGCTATTCGAAGGGGTAGGTTTGCTGGACAATGTCGTGTGAACCTCAACTGACTAAACGTTTGGGTGTTCACCAACGTGTAACTTATTATTTGGGTAAGCTTTTAATGAAAACTTTTACAGCTAAACCAGAAACCGTAAAACGCGACTGGTATGTTGTTGACGCGACCGGTAAAACTCTGGGCCGTCTGGCTACTGAACTGGCTCGTCGCCTGCGCGGTAAGCATAAAGCGGAATACACTCCGCACGTTGATACCGGTGATTACATCATCGTTCTGAACGCAGAAAAAGTTGCTGTAACCGGCAACAAGCGCGAAGACAAAATGTACTACCACCACACCGGCCACATCGGTGGTATCAAAGAAGCGACCTTTGAAGAGATGATTGCCCGCCGTCCTGAGCGTGTGATTGAAATCGCGGTTAAAGGCATGCTGCCAAAAGGCCCGCTGGGTCGTGCTATGTACCGTAAACTGAAAGTTTACGCGGGTAACGAGCACAACCACGCGGCACAGCAACCGCAAGTTCTTGACATCTAATCGGGATTATAGGCAATGGCTGAAAATCAATACTACGGCACTGGTCGCCGCAAAAGTTCCGCAGCTCGCGTATTCATCAAACCGGGCAACGGTAAAATCGTTATCAACCAGCGTTCTCTGGAACAGTACTTCGGTCGCGAAACTGCCCGCATGGTAGTTCGTCAGCCGCTGGAACTGGTCGACATGGTTGAGAAACTGGATCTGTACATCACTGTTAAAGGTGGTGGTATCTCTGGTCAGGCTGGTGCGATCCGTCACGGTATCACCCGCGCTCTGATGGAGTACGATGAGTCCCTGCGTGGCGAACTGCGTAAAGCAGGCTTCGTTACTCGTGACGCTCGTCAGGTTGAACGTAAGAAAGTCGGTCTGCGTAAAGCACGTCGTCGTCCGCAGTTCTCCAAACGTTAATTGTCTTCTGCTCACGCAGAACAATTTGCGAAAAAACCCGCTCCGGCGGGTTTTTTTATGGATAAAACGGCTGTTATCCACAATCATGCCGCCGGTTTTCGCCACTTTTTCAGCATTTCCAGAATCCCCTCACCACAACGTCTTCAAAATCTGGTAAACTATCATCCAATTTTCTGCCCAAATGCTGGTGATTGTTCATTTTTTGTTTTATTCGTGAACGAAGGTGACATCGCGCTACTGGGGTTTTTACATCTGGCCGGTCATGAGTGACTGGCAGCAGTACAAAATTCTGAATATACCTGGAGGTTTTCATGGCTGTCGCTGCCAACAAACGTTCGGTAATGACGCTGTTTTCTGGTCCTACTGACATCTATAGCCATCAGGTCCGCATTGTGCTGGCTGAGAAGGGTGTCAGTTTTGAGATAGAGCACGTGGAGAAGGACAACCCACCTCAGGATCTGATTGACCTCAACCCGAATCAAAGCGTACCGACGCTGGTGGATCGTGAGCTCACTCTGTGGGAATCTCGCATCATTATGGAGTATCTGGATGAGCGTTTCCCGCATCCGCCGTTAATGCCGGTTTATCCGGTGGCGCGTGGAGAAAGCCGCCTGTATATGCAACGTATCGAGAAGGACTGGTATTCGCTGATGAACACCATCCAGAGCGGTACCGCAGCGCAAGCTGATGCTGCGCGTAAGCAGCTGCGTGAAGAACTGCTGGCCATCGCGCCGGTCTTCACCCAGAAACCTTACTTCCTGAGCGACGAGTTCAGCCTGGTGGATTGCTACCTGGCGCCGCTGCTGTGGCGTTTGCCGGTTCTCGGTGTGGAACTGGTTGGCGCAGGCGCGAAAGAGCTCAAAGGCTACATGACTCGCGTATTTGAGCGTGATTCCTTCCTCGCTTCTTTAACTGAAGCCGAGCGTGAAATGCGCCTCGGTCGGGGCTAAATAATGGATGTATCACAGCTGACGCCGCGTCGCCCGTATCTGTTACGGGCGTTTTATGAGTGGCTGCTGGATAACCAGCTGACGCCGCACCTGGTGGTGGATGTCACTCTGCCGGGCGTGCTCGTACCGATGGAGTACGCGCGCGACGGTCAAATCGTTCTCAATATTGCCCCGCGTGCGGTCGGCAATCTGGAGCTGGCGAATGACGAGGTGCGTTTTAACGCGCGCTTTGGCGGCGTGCCGCGTAACGTGTCTGTTCCGCTGGCTGCGGTACTCGCCATCTATGCCCGTGAGAACGGCGCCGGCACGATGTTTGAACCGGAAGCGGCCTATGACGAAGATGTCAGCAGCCTCAACGATGATGACGTCGCGCCTGAGAGTGAAAGCGAAACGGTGATGTCGGTGATCGATGGCGATAAGCCGGATAATCACGACGACGATCCTGACGACACGCCGCCGCCGCGCGGTGGTCGCCCGGCGCTCCGCGTTGTGAAGTAACGCCTGACAGGCCCTCCGGGGCCTGTTTTTTTTCCTGCCTGCTTTGTTAACCCCGCCACACACGACGCGCCCCTGCGGCTGGTACTGTTATTGCCACACTTATCTTTCAGGGAGCAGTCATGTCTTTACTTGCACAACTGGATCGGCGTATTCGCTATTACGGTGGGTTAATTGTCTCCTGTCAGCCGGTGCCGGGCAGCCCGCTGGATAACCCCGCCATCGTCGCGGCGATGGCGCTGGCGGCGGAACAGGCGGGGGCGGTGGCGCTGCGCATAGAAGGTCTGGCCAACCTGCAGGCCGTTCGTCCGTTAGTGACGGTGCCTGTTATCGCGCTGATTAAGCGCGATCTGCATGATAGCCCGGTGCGTATTACGCCGTGGCTTGAGGATGTGAATGCCCTGGCGCAGGCGGGGGCCGATATCATTGCGGTTGACGGCACGCGGCGCCAGCGTCCGGCCTCTGTCGCATCGTTGTTGGCGGCAATTCACCGCCAGGGGAAAAACGCGATGGCAGATTGTTCCTCTCTCGACGATGCCCTGGAATGCTGGCAGTTGGGCTTCGATATGGTTGGCACTACTCTCTCCGGCTATACCGCAGAGGAGACACCGGACGAACCGGACCTGGCGCTGGTGAAAAGCCTGAGCGCCGCGGGCTGCCGAGTGGTCGCAGAGGGGCGCTACAATACGCCTGCGCAGGCGGCTGAAGCGATGCGCTGCGGCGCGTGGGCGGTGACCGTCGGCTCGGCGATCACCCGCTTAGAGCATATCTGCGGCTGGTATAATACGGCGCTGAAAGCGGCGGTTTGTCCGGCGAATGAGCAATAAAAAAGCCCGATGGCGTTAACCATCGGGCTTTTATGCGCTGAGGCTCAGAGTCTAATCAGACTTCAAGGAAGTTGAGGATCCCGTCCGCCGCTTTACGGCCTTCGGCAATCGCAGTGACCACCAGGTCGGAACCGCGAACGATATCACCACCGGCGAAGATTTTCGGGTTGCTGGTCTGGAACGCATTATCGCTGCCTTCCGGCGCGATGATGCGGCCCTGAGAGTCCAGCTCGACGCTGTGCTTCGCCAGCCACTCCATGCTGTGCGGACGGAAGCCAAAGGCCATTACCACCGCATCAGCCGGCACCACGTGTTCAGAACCAGCGACGATCTCCGCGCGACGGCGGCCTTTCGCGTCCGGCTGGCCCATCTCGGTGCGCGCCATCTTCACGCCGCACACTTTGCCATTGGCATTCACTTCCACGCCCAGCGGCTGGACGTTGAACTGGAACTCAACGCCTTCTTCACGCGCGTTTTTCACTTCGCGTTTTGAACCGGGCATGTTCTCTTCGTCACGACGATAGGCACAGATCACGTGCGCCGCATTCTGACGAATGGAGGTCCGCACGCAGTCCATCGCGGTGTCGCCACCGCCGAGCACGACCACGCGTTTGCCTTCCATGCTGACGTAGGGCTCATCAGCTGTTTCGCCAAAGCCCATGATCTGCTTGGTGTTAGCGATCAGGAACGGCAGCGCGTCGTAGACGCCCGGGGCGTCTTCGTTGTCCAGTCCACCGCGCATCGACTGATAGGTCCCGACGCCGAGGAACACGGCATCGTACTCTTTCAGCAGGTCGTCGAGCTGTACGTCGCGACCCACTTCGGTATTGAGTTTGAACTCAATGCCCATGCCGGTGAAGATTTCACGGCGGCGGGTCATCACCTCTTTTTCCAGCTTGAACGCCGGGATACCGAAGGTCAGCAGGCCGCCGATTTCCGGATGGCGGTCAAACACCACCGCCTTGACGCCGTTGCGGGTCAGCACGTCGGCGCAAGCGAGGCCCGCCGGGCCAGCACCGATGATCGCGACGGTTTTACCGGTCGGCTTCACGCCGGAGAGATCCGGACGCCAGCCCATTTCGAACGCTTTGTCATTGATATAGCGTTCGATGTTGCCGATGGTCACCGCGCCGAACTCATCGTTCAGCGTACAGGAGCCTTCACACAGGCGATCCTGCGGGCAAACGCGCCCGCAGACTTCCGGCAGGGTGTTGGTCTGATGCGACAGCTCAGCCGCCTCAAAAATACGTCCCTCGTTGGCCAGCTTCAGCCAGTTCGGGATGTAGTTATGCACCGGGCATTTCCATTCACAGTACGGGTTGCCGCAGGAGAGGCAGCGATCTGCCTGCGCCTTGGCCTGGCCTTCTGAAAACGGCTCGTAAATTTCCACAAACTCAATTTTACGGATCTTCAGCGGTTTCTTTGGCGGATCAACGCGCTGCAGGTCGATAAATTGATAAACGTTCTGACTCATCTTAACCCCTTACTGCGCCTGCACCCGCAGCTCAGCTGCGGAACGACTACGGTGACCCAACAGTGCTTTAACATCGCTGGACTTCGGTTTAACCAGCGCAAACTTCGCGGAGAAGGCCGGCCAGTTGGCGAGGATCTCTTCGCCACGTTGCGAACCGGTAAGCTGCACATGTTCGGTGATTAAACCGCGCAGGTGCTCTTCATGGATAGCCAGAGAATCAACGTCCAGCACTTCCACCAGTTCCGGGTTCACGCGTTTACGGAAGTCGCCATCTTCATCCAGGACATAAGCAAAGCCGCCGGTCATCCCTGCGCCAAAGTTGACACCGGTTTTACCGAGCACGCAGACGATGCCGCCGGTCATATATTCACAGCCGTTGTCACCGATGCCTTCCACCACGGTAATGGCGCCGGAGTTACGCACGGCGAAACGCTCACCTGCGCGGCCTGCGGCGTACAGACGACCACCGGTCGCGCCGTACAGGCAGGTGTTGCCGATAATGCTGGCTTCATGGCTGCGGAACGCAGAGCCGACCGGAGGACGAATGGCCAGCAGACCGCCCGCCATGCCTTTCCCGACATAGTCGTTGGCATCGCCGGTCAGATGCAGCTCTACGCCACCGGCGTTCCACACGCCGAAGCTCTGGCCTGCGGTGCCGCTAAAGTGGGCGACGATCGGATCCCCGGCCAGTCCCTGGTCACCATGGGTCTGGGCAATATACCCGGACAGCGAGGCCCCCACGGAGCGGTCGGTATTGCGGATATCGAACCAGAACGTTTTGCTCTGCTTTTCATCCACGTACGGTTTCGCCTGCAGCAGCAGCTGCGCGTTGAGTACACCGTTATCGAACGGTGGGTTGTTCTCGGTGCAGTACAGCGCTTTGCCCGGATGCGGCTCTGCGGTCTCCAGCAGTTTACCCAGATCCAGTTTCTGCTGCTTGGCAGTAAACCCATCCAGCTCTTTGAGCAGATCGGTGCGGCCAATCAGATCCACCAGACGTTTGACGCCCAGCTGGGCCATCAGCTCGCGGGTCTCACGGGCGATAAATTCAAAGTAGTTGGTCACTTTGAACGGCAGACCGTGATAGTGGTTCTTACGCAGTTTGTCATCCTGAGTCGCCACGCCGGTCGCGCAGTTGTTCAGGTGGCAAATACGCAGGTATTTACAGCCCAGCGCGACCATCGGGCCGGTACCGAAACCGAAGCTTTCTGCGCCAAGGATCGCCGCTTTGATGATATCGAGGCCGGTTTTCAGGCCGCCGTCCACCTGCAGACGGATCTTGTGACGCAGACCGTTAGCGACCAGCGCCTGCTGGGTTTCCACCAGGCCAAGCTCCCACGGACAGCCGGCATATTTCACCGACGAGAGCGGGCTCGCCCCGGTACCGCCGTCGTAGCCGGCGATGGTGATCAGGTCGGCATAGGCTTTGGCCACGCCGGTGGCGATGGTGCCAACGCCCGGTTCAGAAACCAGTTTGACCGAAATCATCGCTTTCGGGTTGACCTGCTTGAGGTCGAAAATCAGCTGCGCCAAATCCTCGATAGAGTAGATATCGTGGTGCGGCGGCGGGGAAATCAGCGTCACGCCCGGTACGGAATAGCGCAGTTTGGCGATATACGGGGTGACTTTATCACCCGGCAACTGACCGCCTTCACCCGGTTTCGCCCCCTGGGCGACTTTGATCTGGAT
>NZ_PJDK01000125.1:0-8708 GCF_002837615.1 Klebsiella sp. X1-16S-Nf21 | reverse complement strand
GCTATCCGCGCATCGCCTGCATTATTGAGGCTGATATGTACCAGCTGGCGCAGATCCCGCTGGGGCAGCCGATCCACTTTGTCGCCTGCTCGCTGGAGGATGCCTTAAAAGCACGGGCCGATCGCCAGCGTTATCTTGAACAACTGGCCTGGAGACTCCACGATGATGATTGATCTCAATGCCGATCTCGGGGAAGGGGGCGCGAACGATAGCGCGCTGCTCCAGCTGGTCTCGTCGGCGAATATCGCCTGCGGCTTTCATGCCGGCGACGCCGGACTGATGGTGCAGAGCGTACGCGAGGCGCTGAAGTACGGCGTGGCGGTGGGCGCCCATCCGGGATACCCCGACCGGGAAAATTTTGGCCGTACGGCGATGGATCTGCCGCCGGAAACGGTCTATGCCCAGATGCTGTATCAGATTGGCGCCCTGGCGGCGATCGTTCAGGCGCAGGGCGGCGAGCTACAGCATGTGAAGCCGCACGGCATGCTCTATAACCAGGCGGCCAAGTCGCCGCCGCTGGCGGACGCGATCGCCCGCGCGATCCGTGATGTTAACCCGAAGCTGGTGCTGGTGGGGCTGGCGGGCAGCGAACTGATCCGCGCCGGGCAGCACTATGGTCTGACGACGCGCCAGGAGGTGTTTGCCGACCGCGGCTACCTGGCCGACGGTAGCCTGGTGCCGCGCAGCCAGCCCGGCGCGCTGATCGACAGCGAAGAGCAGGCCCTGGCGCAAACCCTCGAGATGGTGCAGCACCACCGGGTGCGCAGTATCAGCGGCGAGTGGGCGAACGTGGTGGCGCAGACGGTGTGTCTGCACGGCGATGGCCCGCACGCGCTGGATTTTGCCCGCCGTCTGCGGGCGGCCTTTGCCGGGCGCCATATTCTGGTCAGCGCGCAACTGGACGCTGAAGCGTGACAACCTGAATGACCGCGAAGGAGAGGATGATGGCGGGAGTATTGCTCACCGGTTTTGAACCCTTTGATGGCGAAACGGTTAACCCTTCATGGGAAGTGGTGAAGCAGCTGGACGGGACGATGATTGCCGGGCAGCCGGTGATCGCCCGCCAGCTCCCCTGTGTGTTTGGCGAGGCGCTGTCGGTGCTTTACGCGGCGATAGAAGACCTGCAGCCGAGGCTGGTCATTGCCGTTGGGCAGGCTGGTGGTCGCGTCGATATCAGCGTTGAACGTGTGGCTATCAACGTCGATGATGCGCGCATTCCCGATAACAAAGGCCAGCAGCCTGTCGACACGCCGATCGTCGACGGGGGGCCGGCGGCGTGGTTCAGTACCTTACCGATCAAAGCGATCGTCAGCGCGTTGCGCGATCGCGGGATCCCGGCTTCGGTCTCCCAAACCGCCGGCACCTTCGTCTGCAATCACGTGATGTATGGTTTGCTACATAAGCTGCAGGAGCAGGCTGGCGTCAGGGGCGGCTTTATCCATATTCCATGGCTACCGGCGCAGGCGGCGGCCCATCCCGGCGAGCCGAGTATGGCGACCGCCACCGTGCGGGAAGCGCTGGAAACGGCCATTGCCGTGGCGCTGCGCCAGTCGGTGGATAGTAAACTGGGCGGCGGCGCCACCCATTAACAGAAGGATGACAGTATGCCGGAAGGTCCGGAGATCCGCCGCGCGGCGGATAAACTGGAGGCGGCAATCAAAGGCGAACCCTTAACCGATGCCTGGTTCGCCTTTCCGCAGTTGCAACCCTATCAAAGCCTGTTGATTGGCCAGCGGGTGACCCATATCGCCACCCGCGGCAAGGCCCTGTTAACACACTTCTCCGGCGGGCTGACCCTGTACAGCCATAATCAGCTGTATGGTGTCTGGCGCGTGGTTGACGCCGGGGAACAGCCCGCCTCTAACCGGGTGCTGCGCGTCAGGCTGCAGACCGCCCGCAAGGCGATTTTGCTCTATAGCGCCTCGGACATCGAGATGCTCACGGCGGAGCAGGTTGCCCATCACCCGTTTTTACTGCGCGTGGGGCCAGATGTGCTGGATATGACGTTAACCGTGGAGGAGGTGAAAGCGCGGCTGCTGTCGGCCAAATTCCGCCATCGTCAGTTTTCCGGCCTGCTGCTGGATCAGGCTTTTCTGGCCGGGCTCGGTAACTATCTGCGGGTGGAGATCCTCTGGCAGGTGGGATTAAGCGGAAAGCGTAAAGCCGCTGAACTGAGCGATAGTCAGCTGGATGCGCTGGCGCACGCGCTGCTGGCTATTCCGCGGTTGTCGTATCACACCCGCGGCCAGGCCGATGACAACAAGCATCACGGCGCGCTGTTTCGCTTTAAGGTCTTCCATCGCGACGGGGAAAGGTGCGAGCGCTGTGGGGGCGTGATTGAGAAGACGACACTCTCCTCGCGGCCGTTTTACTGGTGTCCTGGATGCCAGCATTAAGCCCGGCAGTCAGGCAGATAAAAAAACGCGCCAGGTGGCGCGTTTTTTTTCATCCGGACGGCAAGATTAGCGCTTAATGTCGGACTGGTAATCGCGTTTGGTGTAGCCAGTGTACAGCTGACGCGGACGGGCGATCTTCATGCCATCGCTGTGCATTTCGTTCCAGTGCGCAATCCAGCCCACGGTACGCGCCATGGCGAAGATAACGGTAAACATGGAGGACGGAATACCCATCGCTTTCAGGATGATACCGGAGTAGAAGTCGACGTTCGGGTAGAGTTTCTTCTCGATGAAGTACGGGTCGTTCAGCGCGATATGCTCCAGCTCCATGGCTACCTGCAGCAAATCGTCTTTGGTGCCCAGCTCTTTCAGCACTTCATGGCAGGTTTCACGCATCACGGTGGCGCGCGGGTCGTAGTTTTTGTAAACACGATGGCCGAAGCCCATCAGGCGGAAAGAGTCATTCTTGTCTTTCGCACGACGAACAAATTCCGGAATGTGCTCAACGGAGCTGATCTCTTCCAGCATCTTCAGCGCCGCTTCGTTGGCGCCGCCGTGCGCCGGTCCCCACAGGGAGGCGATGCCAGCAGCGATACAGGCGAACGGGTTAGCGCCGGAGGAGCCGGCGGTACGTACCGTCGAGGTCGACGCGTTCTGCTCGTGATCGGCGTGCAGGATCAGAATACGATCCATCGCGCGTTCAAGCACCGGATTGACTTCATACTCTTCGCACGGTGTCGCGAACATCATGCGCAGGAAGTTGCCGGCGTAGGAGAGGTCGTTGCGCGGATAAACAAACGGCTGGCCGATAGAATACTTGTAACACATGGCTGCCATGGTTGGCATTTTGGACAGCAGACGGTAGGCAGCAATCTCGCGGTGACGTGGGTTATTCACGTCGAGGGAGTCATGATAGAACGCCGCCAGGGCGCCGGTGATCCCGCACATCACGGCCATCGGGTGGGAATCGCGACGGAATGCATGGAACAGACGCGTGATCTGCTCATGAATCATGGTGTGGCGGGTGACGGTGGTTTTGAATTCGTCATATTCGGCCTGAGTCGGTTTTTCACCGTACAGCAGAATATAACATACTTCGAGATAGTTAGATTCGGTCGCTAACTGGTCGATCGGGAAGCCGCGGTGCAGCAGGATCCCCTCGTCACCATCGATAAACGTAATTTTAGATTCACAAGAAGCAGTGGATGTGAAACCTGGGTCAAAAGTAAATACGCCTTTTGAACCAAGACTACGAATATCAATAACATCCTGACCGAGCGTGCCTTTTAGCACATCCAGTTCAATAGCAGTGTCACCACCCAGGGTGATTTTTGCTTTAGCATCAGACATTTATGGTCTCCTTAGCGCCTTTATTGCTTAAGACTGCCGGGTGGTGGATTTGCTTTCGGCCCGCGCCTGCATACGTTACCAGTTTGTTATGTTGCACACAGCTCTGCGTCAGCG
Source organism: Klebsiella sp. X1-16S-Nf21 (assembly GCF_002837615.1). NCBI lineage: Bacteria > Pseudomonadati > Pseudomonadota > Gammaproteobacteria > Enterobacterales > Enterobacteriaceae > Klebsiella > Klebsiella sp. X1-16S-Nf21. The sequence goes on along the minus strand of NZ_PJDK01000125.1, from coordinate 4,848 downwards.
AAAAGGGCAGGGTACAGAGCAACGGCGCTTGATGGTACGTCCTTCAGGGCTGCGGTGAAACAACAGCAAATCAGCGTTTTAGCAGTCCGAATATTAAAACCTGTATACCACTAATAACTGTCCTGATTACATCGGTCAATACTGACACACTGTTACATAACTTATTCTCAGGTGAAAGAGTGACCCCATAACTTTTGAGCATTATTGCATTTAACTGGTAATGGTTGTAACAAGAATGTTTAATATTTGTCAAATCAGGTGATTAAAAATTAAAAAAATGTTGTTATCGTGACCTTGATCACTGTTCCGGAGAAAACCCAACAAACTATATGTAGGTTAATTGTAATGATTTTGTGAACGGCCTATACTGCGGCCAGGTCTCCGGAACACCCTGCAATCCCGAGCCACCCAGCGTTGTTTAGTGATGTTTTAATGCCTGAAAAGACGTTTTAACATGACTTCTGGTTATAGAAAGGACGCTGTCTGACCCGCAAGCAGACCGGAGGAAGGAAACAATAAGAACAGCATGTGGGCGTTATTCATGGTAAGAAATGTGAAAAAACAAAGACCTGTCAATCTGGATCTACAAACGATACGGTTCCCAATCACGGCGATAGCGTCCATTCTCCATCGCGTTTCCGGTGTCATCACCTTCGTGGCGGTCGGAATTCTGCTTTGGTTGCTGGGCACCAGCCTTTCCTCCCCTGAAGGTTTTCTGACGGCGGCCTCGATCATGGATAGCTTCTTTGTGAAGTTCATCATGTGGGGCATTCTCACCGCACTGGCCTATCATGTCGTTGTCGGTATCCGCCATCTGATGATGGACTTTGGCTACCTGGACGAAACCCTCGAAGCAGGGAAACGTTCCGCCAAAATCTCTTTTGTTATTACTGTCGTGCTTTCACTTCTCGCAGGAGTCCTCGTATGGTAAGCAACGCCTCAGCACTGGGACGCAACGGCGTACATGACTTTATTCTGGTCCGTGCTACCGCCATCGTTCTGACCCTCTACATCATCTACATGGTTGGCTTCTTCGCCACCACCGGTGAAATCTCATGGGAAGTGTGGACCGGATTCTTTGCCTCCGGCTTCACTAAAGTCTTCACTCTGCTGGCTCTCGTCTCCATTCTCATCCATGCCTGGATCGGGATGTGGCAGGTGTTAACGGACTACGTTAAACCACTGGCTCTGCGCCTGGTTCTGCAACTGGCTATCGTTGTGGCGCTGGTGGCTTACGTTCTTTATGGATTTGTTGTGGTGTGGGGTGTGTAATGAAATTGCCAGTCAGAGAGTTTGATGCTGTTGTTATCGGTGCCGGCGGCGCAGGTATGCGCGCGGCGCTGCAAATTTCCCAGAGCGGACAGACCTGTGCACTGCTCTCCAAAGTGTTCCCTACCCGTTCCCATACCGTATCCGCGCAGGGTGGCATCACCGTCGCGCTCGGTAACTCCCATGAAGATAACTGGGAATGGCATATGTACGACACCGTAAAAGGGTCAGACTATATTGGCGACCAGGACGCCATCGAATATATGTGTAAGACCGGCCCGGAAGCGATTCTTGAGCTGGAACATATGGGCCTGCCGTTCTCCCGTCTTGACGACGGCCGTATTTATCAGCGCCCGTTCGGCGGCCAGTCGAAAAACTTCGGCGGCGAGCAAGCGGCACGCACCGCGGCGGCGGCTGACCGTACCGGCCACGCGCTGTTGCACACCCTGTATCAACAGAACCTGAAAAACCACACCACTATCTTCTCCGAATGGTATGCCCTCGATCTGGTGAAAAACCAGGACGGCGCGGTGGTCGGTTGTACCGCCCTGTGCATCGAGACCGGCGAAGTGGTCTACTTTAAAGCCCGCGCCACCGTGCTGGCGACCGGCGGCGCAGGCCGTATTTATCAGTCCACCACCAACGCCCACATCAACACCGGTGACGGCGTCGGGATGGCCATCCGCGCCGGCGTTCCGGTGCAGGATATGGAAATGTGGCAGTTCCACCCGACCGGCATCGCCGGTGCAGGGGTGCTGGTCACCGAAGGTTGCCGCGGCGAAGGCGGTTACCTGCTGAACAAACACGGCGAGCGCTTTATGGAGCGTTATGCCCCGAACGCCAAAGACCTGGCGGGTCGTGACGTGGTGGCGCGTTCCATCATGATCGAAATCCGCGAAGGCCGCGGCTGCGATGGTCCGTGGGGCCCGCATGCGAAACTGAAACTGGATCACCTGGGTAAAGAGGTTCTGGAATCTCGTCTGCCAGGTATCCTTGAGCTGTCCCGTACCTTTGCTCACGTCGATCCGGTGAAAGAGCCGATCCCGGTTATCCCAACCTGCCACTACATGATGGGCGGTATCCCGACCAAAGTCACCGGTCAGGCGCTGACCGTGAATGAGAAGGGCGAAGACGTGGTGATCCCGGGCCTGTTCGCGGTAGGCGAAATTGCCTGCGTATCGGTCCACGGCGCCAACCGTCTGGGCGGCAACTCGCTGCTCGACCTGGTGGTCTTCGGCCGCGCGGCGGGCCTGCATCTGCAGGAGTCCATCGCCGAGCAGGGCACGCTGCGCGACGCCAGCGAATCGGATGTCGAAGGCTCGCTGGACCGCCTCAATCGCTGGAACAATACCCGCTCCGGCGAAGACCCGGTGGAAATCCGCAAAGCACTGCAGGAATGTATGCAGCACAACTTCTCGGTGTTCCGCGAAGGCGATGCGATGCACAAAGGTCTGGAGCAACTGAAAGTGATCCGCGAGCGCCTGAAAAACGCGCGTCTCGACGATACTTCCAGCGAGTTCAACACCCAGCGCGTCGAGTGCCTGGAGTTGGACAATCTGATGGAGACCGCGTTTGCGACCGCCGTGTCCGCTAACTTCCGTACTGAAAGCCGTGGCGCCCATAGCCGCTTCGATTTCCCGGATCGTGATGATGAAAACTGGCTGTGCCATTCCCTGTATCTGCCAGAGTCGGAATCCATGACGCGTCGTAGCGTCAACATGGAACCGAAACTGCGTCCGGCATTCCCGCCGAAGATTCGTACTTACTAATGCGGAGACAGGAAAATGAAACTCGAGTTTTCAATTTATCGCTATAACCCGGATGTTGACGACGCTCCGCATATGCAGGATTACACCCTCGAAGCGGAAGAAGGTCGTGACATGATGCTGCTGGATGCGCTGATCCAGCTGAAAGAAAAAGATCCGTCGCTGTCGTTCCGCCGCTCCTGCCGTGAAGGGGTTTGCGGTTCCGATGGTCTGAACATGAACGGGAAAAACGGTCTGGCGTGCATCACGCCAATCTCCGCGCTGAATCAGCCGGGCAAGAAGATTGTTATCCGTCCGCTGCCAGGATTACCGGTTATCCGTGATTTGGTGGTGGACATGGGGCAATTCTATGCACAATATGAGAAGATTAAGCCTTACTTGTTGAATAATGGGCAAAATCCTCCGGCTCGCGAGCATCTGCAGATGCCTGAGCAGCGTGAGAAACTCGATGGTCTGTACGAGTGTATTCTGTGCGCATGTTGTTCAACCTCGTGCCCGTCGTTCTGGTGGAACCCGGACAAGTTCATCGGCCCGGCTGGCCTGCTGGCCGCGTATCGCTTCCTGATCGACAGTCGCGATACCGAAACCAGCGAGCGCCTGGAAGGCCTGAGCGATGCTTTCAGCGTATTCCGCTGTCACAGCATTATGAACTGCGTCAGTGTGTGTCCTAAAGGGCTTAACCCGACGCGCGCCATCGGCCATATTAAGTCGATGCTGCTGCAGCGCAGCGCGTAAGCAACACGGTCTGTCCCGGATGGCGCTTGCGCTTATCCGGGCTACCAAAGCAGTAGCCCCGGTAGCGTTTGTGCCACCGGGAAATGAATACCCTAAATAATTCGAGTTACAGGAAGGCGGCGACGCAGCGAATCCCCAGGAGCTTACTCAAGTAAGTGACTGGGGTGAGTGAGGAAAGCCAACGCACATGTAACTTGAAGTATGAAGGGGATAGCAGGAAATCTTTAAAAACCGCCACAAGATGTACCAGTAATCGAGGCGTTCAGTGCGAGGTAAGGCGGCAACTGAGCGCATCCCCGGGAGCATAGTGAACTATGTGACCGGGGTAAGCGAAGGCAGCCAACGCAACCGCAGCCTGAACGCTGAAGATTAATGGCAGTTTTTAAAGGTTCCTTAGCGGATAGAAACCACAACTCGTCCGCAACAAGTGAACCCCGGCACGTGCACTCGGTGTGCGTGGTAGTTTCTACGGCGAAATAAGCATAAAAGTGCTTAAGGGATCACGATGCAGAACGGCGCAATGAAAGCCTGGCTGGACTCTTCTTTCCTCTCTGGTTCGAACCAGAGCTGGATAGAACAGCTCTATGAAGACTTCTTAACCGATCCTGACTCTGTTGACGCCAACTGGCGTTCGATGTTCCAGCAGTTACCTGGCACCGGAGTTAAACCGGATCAATTCCATTCCAAAACACGTGATTATTTCCGTCGACTGGCGAAGGATGCCTCACGTTACACTTCTTCGATTTCCGACCCTGACACCAATGTGAAGCAGGTTAAAGTCCTGCAGCTCATCAACGCATACCGTTTCCGTGGCCACCAGCATGCGAATCTCGATCCGCTGGGACTGTGGAAGCAAGAGAGAGTGGCGGATCTTGATCCGGCCTACCACGATCTGACCGAGGCCGATTTCCAGGATAGCTATAACGTAGGTTCATTTGCCATCGGTAAAGACACGATGAAGCTGGGCGACCTGATTGCCGCCCTCAAGCAAACCTACTGCGGCTCCATCGGCGCGGAATACATGCATATCACCTCTACTGAGGAAAAACGCTGGATCCAGCAGCGTATTGAATCGGTA
>NZ_PJDK01000124.1:0-9312 GCF_002837615.1 Klebsiella sp. X1-16S-Nf21 | reverse complement strand
TCACCGCCATCGCCAGCGCGTCGCCCAGCATCAGCGTGTTGACGGTGCTGGAGGTCGGCGCCAGATGCATCGGGCAGGCTTCGCGCTCCACGGCGATATCCAGCACCGCTTTTGCCGCCAGCGCCAGCGGCGAGGTGGATTTGCCGGTCATCGCCAGCAGCGGAATGGATTTCTCTTCCAGCCGCGGCACGATGAGATCCAGCTCTTTTGCGCTACCGGAGTAGGAGATAAACAGCATCACGTCGCGGCTGTCGAGCATGCCGAGATCGCCGTGCAGGGCTTCCGCCGGATGGACGAAAAAGGCCGGGGTGCCGGTGCTGGCGAAGGTTGCCGCCAGCTTTTTACCGATGTGGCCGGATTTACCGATACCGGAGACAATCAGTTTGCCCTCGCAGTGGATGATGGTTTCCGCCGCGCGGATGAAGTCGTCGCCCAGGCGTTCCGGCAGGCGGCTCGCCTCCTGCAGCTCAAGCATCAGGGTCTGGCGTCCGGCCTCTAACAAAAAGTTACTCATGATGTTCTCCAGTAATAATGACTTCAATACCTTTGGCTTCCAGCGCCCGCTGGAATTCAGGGTCAATATCGGCATCGGTAATCAACTTATCCACGCGTTCAAGGCCGCAGACGATATTGGGACTTTTACGGCCAAACTTTGATGAGTCGGCCATCAGGATCACTTCGCGGGCGGCGTTGCACATCGCCTTACTGACGGTATACACCTCGTTAAAGGTGGTAACGCCTGCCACCAGATCAATGCCATCGGTGCCCATAAACAGTTTGTCGAAGCTGAATTGTTCGAAAGCGTTTTCCGCCAGCTGGCCGTGGAATGAAGCCGATTTTTTACGAAAGGTGCCGCCCGGCATCAGGATGGTCTGCTCGTTATCGAACTCGGAAAGGGCGTTGACGATATGCAGGCTGTTGGTCATCACCGTGATGTTATTGAAGCGGCTCAGCAGCGGTACCATTTGTAATACGGTACTGCCGGCGTCGAGGATGATTGAATCGCCATCGTGGATGTAGCGCACGGCGGCTTCGGCAATCTGCGCTTTCTTATGGGTGTTGATCAGCGTCTTGTGGTCGATAGGCGGGTCGGCCTCGTCTTTATTCAACACTACGCCGCCGTAGGTGCGGATGACGGTCCCGGCATTCTCCAGTATCACCAGATCCTTGCGGATAGTGGTGCCGGTGGTGTCGAAGTGTTGCGCCAGCTCTTCGACCGAGCATTTGCCCTGCGATTGCAGGTGCTCGAGAATGGCTGCCTGGCGCTGACGTGGTTTCATAGGCGTTGTATCCTGCGTTTAAGTTTCGAAGTGATAATTTCGCAAGATATTAACTTTCACAACGAAATTATGCATGTTTCGGATTAAGCGCTAATGATAGTGCATTCTGACAGAGCGGATCATTGGGAAAGATCACATCAGGCTGCAATTCCTTGAGATGTTTACCGCTAAGCGTGGGGATTTTTTGCGGACTGGCGAAGACGGTGAGTCCCTTCATCAATAGCGTGTCGCAAATACGATCGTTTTCATCGACGGCGATAGCGACAATCGCGCGCGGTTTAAAGCGCCCGGAGGAACGGCCGACGCCAACGCGGCCCTGCTGGCAAAGGCTATCAAAGGCGCGATTGAAGCGGCGAATTTGCCAGCCGCCGAAAGCCAGCTGAGTCAGCCAGGCGATAGCGGCGACGGTGATTAATGTGGTAACCATAATGTCTCCTGAAGGTGGGGTATCGGGTACAACCCCGGTACCGTTTTTTGTCGGGTGGCGGCTAGCGCCTGACCCGACCTACGCTGGCATGTGATCTGTAGGCCCGCGCAAGCGTAGCGCCGCCGGGCAATAACCGCGGGTAAAGAGCTACTTTCGCGCCGGATGGCGGCTGCGCCTTATCCGGCCTACGGTCCGTGCCATTGTGAGCTTAAGATCTCTATCTTGTAACCATGGCTACTGAAACTGCGGTGTTGGTGGCCTCAAAATCGCTGAGACGTTCCCGGAAGGCCGGGGCAGCCCGCATGGATGCGGGCTGAGGGCCGTGATTTGCAGGGACGCTGCCTCGGCCCGACCCGGAGCCTGCCGGGATAAGTCGAAGGTACCACGAAGTGGCGATTTTGGCGGCCAGAGCCCGGGAGTACAGAGGGCGGCGGCGACTGGCCGCCCTCTGTGCGCTCCCTGCGCCATGAGAGCCATAACGCAGAAGAAATATCGGGAGCGCAATGTGCTCGGAATTAACACAAAGCACATGTTTTTCCCCAACCAAAACCGTTGCAAACCGATAACAGTATCTATGGTTTTTTTGCCCGGATAAGCGCAGCGCCATCCGGGAACCTTTTAAAACATCACCTGGCCGCCGGTAACGTTAATTGACTGCCCGGTGCAGTACGACGCCTGCGGGCTGGCGTAAAACATCAACACGTTCAGCACATCCTGGTAATCGCAGCCGCGTTTCAACGGCACCTTATCGATGTAGTACTGCTCGACTTCGCTCTCATCGATACCGAGCTTGGTGGCATACTGCGGCAGCAGCGACTGGAACATCGGCGATTTCAACAGATTGCCGAGCATCAGCGAATGGACGGTAATACCGTACTCCGCCAGATCCAGCGCCAGCGACTGGGTCAGCCCGACGCCGCCGAACTTCGCCGCGCTGTAGCCGGAGTTGTGCTTACTGCCCACTTTGCCGGACTTCGAGTTGATCTGAATGATGCGTCCCTTAATGCCGTCGCGGATCATCAGCCGCGAGAACTCGCGGGCGCAGAGGAAATAGCCCACCAGGTTCACCTGCAGCGAGCGGTCGAAATCCCCCAGCGCGAAGTCGCTTATAAACGCCGCTTTGGCAATCCCGGCGCTGTACACCAGCAGGTCGACGCGCGTGAAAATCTCATCCACCCCGTGAGCCAGGGCAGTGACGCTGGCTTCGCTGGTGGCGTCGGCGCCGAAGCCGTATGCCGTGCCTTCGCCATATTCAGCGTTGATCTCCTGGGCGACCCGGCTGGCTTTTTCACTTTGAATATCGACCACCGCCACGCGGTAGCCCTCGGCGGCCAGACCGCGGCACAGAAACTCTCCTAAGGTTTGTCCGCCACCAATGACAACAGCAACCTGATTCATCTTTCTCTCCTTCTAAGCAACAAATTTCAGTACGCAGCCGGTCGCGATAGCGTCCGGCACCGGGCCGGCGACGTGAACAGTTCCGGGAAACTCCGCTTCACGATGGCCGTCGAAGCGCAGGGTGATATGGCCCAGCTCGCGCAGGTTTTGTTCGGCGACCTCGCCGACGGCGGTCACCGGATAACGCCTGTCACCGAGCTGCAGCTCTGCGCCCGGCGCCAGGGGGCCGGCAAGCTCGCCGTGGTTGTGAATAAAGCAATACTCTTCGATATCCGCCGGGGCGCCCTCGCGGAAGGTGATCAGCATCTGCTCTTCCAGCGCCATCGTCGCGCAGGCGCCGATGCGGGTAATGGTGGTGTGGTAAATGACGGTCATCTTCAGGAACCTCTTACTGGTAAATAAATCCGGAAACGAACCACGCGATCAGCACGGTTGGCGCGCCGGTGAGGAAGCGGCTGACCAGCACCGACGGCACGCCGACGCGCACGGTATCCTGACGGGCCTCGGCCAACGACAGGCCTACCGGGATAAAATCGCAGGCGGCCTGGGCGTTAATGGCAAACAGCGCGGGCAGGGCGAGGTGCGGTGGAATGTTGCCAAGGCCGATCTGGACGCCGATCAGCACGCCGATGACCTGGGCGATAACGGCGCCGGGGCCGAGAAATGGCGACAGCAACGGGAAGGAGCAGATCAGCGCCAGGGTCACCAGCCCCAGCGGATGGCTGGCAAGCGGCGCCAGGCCGTGGGCAATCCAGTCGCCGATGCCGGAGGCCATGATGATGCCGATCAGCGCCGAGACGAAGGCCATAAACGGCAGAATGGTTTTCAGCACCGTGTCGATGGTGTCGCGTCCGGCCTGGAACAGCACCGCCACCACCGATCCCATCCCCATCCCGACCTTAGCCAGCAGGCCGTCGCTCTGTTCGGTGATCTTTTTGCTGGCGTCATAATCGCGGCCCGCGGCAGGGAGTGGTTGCGCTGCCGTCTCGCCGCTATCTTCCAGCAGTTTGATGTTCTCTTCTTTCACCCCGGAGACGTAAATATCCTCGACGATATACTGCGCCAGCGGCCCCGATTTGCCAGTGGCATGGATATTCACCGTAGGGATACGGCGCTTGGGATAGAGCCCGCAGCGCAGGGTACCCCCACAGTCGATAATCGCCACGCCGATGTCGCTTTCCGCCGGTTCGCCCTCTTTAAAACCGTCCACCGCCTGCCAGCCGGTCAGGCTGGCGATGCGGTCAACGATCGCCGGGCGGGTGCCGGCGGTGATATAGACGATCTTTTTGCCCTCGACGACGTCGAGCTCAAGCGGGCCGCCCCAGCCGCCGGTGCCTTTCTCAATACGAATGCGGGTCATGATGTCGCTCCTGACAGATGCACTTTCCGGGCAAGCTGAATCGCCATTTTTTTCTCGAAAATAGAGGTGGTCAGGTCGGTGACCCAGCCGCGGAAGAAGTTGGTCACCAGCCCAACCAGCAGATAGCTCACCGCCAGGGGACCAAGCGGCAGGCCAAGCGTGGTGAGGCCGTTGGCGATGCCGAGATAAACAAACAGCTCGCCGGGGTTGATATGTGGAAAGAGACCGTTCATCGAGTGGCAGCTATAGGACGCCGCCGCGTAATAGCTGGGCTTGTACTTCTCTGGCATAAAGCGGCCGAGACTTAAGGTCATTGGGTTACAAAAAACGAAGGTGCCGATGCAGGGCAACAGCAGATAGCGGGAGATCGGATTTCCGGCGCAGCGCTGCGCCAGTTTTTCGATCCGCTGCTGGCCGATAAAGTTGATCAGCGCGTTCATGATCACCAGCAGGCTGATCAGTAAGGGGAGGATCCCGGTCACCATGCCGGTAAATACCTCGCCGCCTTTCTGAAACAGGCCGATAAACCACTCCGCGCCGTGGGTAACGACGTCAATCATTGTTCTCTCCTTCAGCGTGTTATTTTTCTTGCTAACTGCAGGCTGATTTTAATCATTTTGAAAGGTTTTAAAGTGTTAAATAGATCGCAAAATGAAAGATAAATATTTTATTTTGAAAGTTTGAAGGCAAGAGGATGAAACGATGAGGCGCATGGCAGCATGCCGGGAAGGGGTCGGTGAAGGACTATTTTGTCTACAAACGGATTGTCGCTTTCTTGTTGGTCGTCGCATGCTTTACCATAATTATCCCTTGCTGAATTTGTTAAACGGAATTCCCATGTTGAAGCGTCGCTATCTGGCTTTACTTCCCCTTTGTGTGCTCCTCGCTGCCTGCAGCAGCAAACCCAAGACCCCCGCGGAAACGGAGATGGCGAGTGGAACCGGCGGCTTTTTGCTGGAACCGCAGCATAACGTGATGCAGATGGGCGGCGACTTCGCCAACAATCCGGCGGCGGCGCAGTTCATCGATAAGATGGTGGCGAAGCACGGCTTCGACAGACAGCAGCTGCAGGAGATCCTGTCGCAGGCTAAGCGCCTGGATTACGTCCTGCGGCTGATGGATCGTCAGGCGCCGACCGGCCTGCCGCCGACCGGGCCGACCGGCGCCTGGCTGCGCTACAAGAAACAGTTTATTACCCCGGATAATGTGCAGAACGGCGTGGTGTTCTGGAACCAGTATCAGGATGCGCTGAACCGCGCTTATCAGGTTTATGGCGTGCCGCCGGAAATCATCGTCGGCATTATCGGCGTGGAGACTCGCTGGGGTCGGGTGATGGGCAAAACCCGCATCCTTGATGCGCTGGCGACCTTGTCATTTAGCTACCCGCGCCGCGCTGAATACTTCTCGTCGGAGCTGGAAACCTTCCTGTTAATGGCGCGCAGCGAAAGCGACGACCCGCTGGATCTGAAAGGTTCTTTCGCCGGGGCGATGGGCTACGGCCAGTTTATGCCGTCCTCCTATAAGCAGTATGCGGTCGATTTTAACGGTGACGGCCATATCAACCTGTGGGACCCGGTGGATGCCATCGGCAGCGTGGCCAACTACTTCAAACAGCATGGCTGGGTGAGCGGCGATCTGGTGGCGGTGCAGGCGCTGGGCCAGGCGCCGGGGCTGGAGAATGGTTTCAAAACCAAATACAGCGTGTCGCAGCTGGCGGCGGCGGGGCTAACCCCAACCCAGCCGCTGGGTAACCATCAGCAGGCCAGTCTGCTACGGCTGGATGTCGGCACCGGCTATGAGTACTGGTACGGGCTGCCGAACTTCTACACCATCACCCGCTATAACCACAGCACCCACTACGCGATGGCCGTCTGGCAACTGGGCCTGGCGGTTTCTCAGGCCCGTGGCGGGTACTGATTTTCATCGGGCTGACAGATTCCGCGCCTCCCCGGATAGCGGCGCGTAGCGCCTTATCCGGGCTACGGTCTGGTATCCGGTTGGTAGCCCCGGTAAGCGCAGCGCGACCGGGGGAGAGTTCAATGACAGCTTGTCGCCCATCGGTAACACTGCGGCTACGTTACTGACAGATTCCGCGCCTCCCCGGATAGCGGCGCGCAGCGCCTTATCCGGGCTACGGTCCGGTATCCGGTTGCTAGCCCCGGTAAGCGCAGCGCGACCGGGGGAGAGTTCAATGACAGCTTGTCACCCATCGGCAACACAGCGGCTACGTTACTGACAGATTCCGCGCCTCCCCGGATAGCGGCGCGTAGCGCCTTAGCCGGGCTACGGTCCGGTATCCGGTTGCTAGCCCCGGTAAGCGCAGCGCGACCGGGGGAGAGTTCAATGACAGCTTGTCGCCCATCGGCAACACTGCGGCTACGATACTGACAGATTTCGAACCTCCCCGGATAGCGGCGCGTAGCGCCTTAGCCAGGCTACGGTCCGGTATCCGGTTGCTAGCCCCGGTAAGCGCAGCGCGACCGGGGGAGAGTTCAATGACAGCTTGTCACCCATCGGCAACACAGCGGCTACGTTACTGACAGATTTCGAACCTCCCCGGATAGCGGCGCGTAGCGCCTTAGCCAGGCTACGGTCCGGTATCCGGTTGCTAGCCCCGGTAAGCGCAGCGCGACCGGGGGAGAGTTCAATGACAGCTTGTCACCCATCGGCAACACAGCGGCTACGTTACTGACAGATTTCGAACCTCCCCGGATAGCGGCGCGTAGCGCCTTATCCGGGCTACGGTCTGGTATCCGGTTGCTAGCCCCGGTAAGCGCAGCGCGACCGGGGGATGACGCCGGGGAGGCCGCGCTTAACCTCTCGTTTTTTCCCGCCCGCATGCCTCTTGTTGACCTTTGTTACATTTCTGCCCACTGACACTGATTTACATTCTTTTTTCGCTTCTGTATTGTTATGTTATAACATTAAAGGAGGTGAAATATGTTCACATCAGTTTTTATGGCCTCCGGCGCGACGCGCGCGACCATCGCAGGCGTGCTGCTGGTGGCGCTATGGTTAGCGACCTGGTGGGCGGTGGCGCTGCCATGATTGAGCTGGAGCAACTGGTCGCTGGCTATGACGGGGTGGCGATCACCCCACCGTTGAGCGGGATGATATGCCCCGGCAGCCTGACAGCAATCGTTGGCCTCAATGGCTGCGGAAAATCAACGCTGCTGAAAACGCTCGCCGGGTTTCTACCACCGGTCAGTGGCCGCCTGCGCTGGCAGGGGAAACGGCCGGTGATTGGCTGGCTGGCGCAGCGCCATGCCCTCGAGTCGCAGTTTCCTCTCAACGTGCAGGATGTGGTGAGTCAGGGCGCATGGCCCGGCGTGTCGCTGCTACGCGGTCTGGGCGGCGATACCCGGCGACGTATCAGCGCGTTGCTGGAGCGGGTCGGGCTGGCGGGTCTGGCGAAATCGCCGATTGAGGCGCTCTCCGGCGGCCAGTTTCAGCGCATGTTGTTTGCCCGGGTGATGGTGCAGCAGGCGCCGCTGGTGATGCTCGACGAGCCCTTCACCGGCATCGACGAAGCGACCTGCCGGGAACTGATGGAATTGATCCTCGAGATGCATCAGCAGGGGCAGACCATCCTGGCGGTGCTGCATGATAACCAGCGGGTGGCCGACTTTTTCCCCGAGACGCTGCTGCTGACTTCCCAACGCGCCTGCTGGGGCGTCACCCGGGCGGTACTTCCGGCTTTCAGTCATGCGAGGTCGGCATGATCTGGCACACCTTCTTTCAGCCTTTTATTGAATTTGGTTTTATGCGCCGGGCGCTGGTGGTGTGTCTGGCGCTGTCGCTGAGCACCACCATGCTGGGCGTCTTCCTGCTGCTGCGGCGTATGAGCCTGATGGGCGATGCGCTGTCGCACGCCATTCTCCCCGGGGTGGCGGTGGGGTATCTGCTGAGCGGCATGTCGCTGCTGGCCATGACCCTGGGCGGCTTCATCGCCGGCATCGTGGTGGCGCTGGTGGCCGGGTGGGTGAGCCGTCGGACACCGTTAAAAGAGGACGCCAGCTTTGCCGGATTTTATCTGGGATCGCTGGCCCTGGGCGTCACCCTGGTGTCGCTGCGCGGCTCCAGCGTCGACCTCCTGCATCTGTTATTCGGCTCTATTCTGGCGGTCGATCGTGACGCGGCGCTGTTTGTCAGCGGCGTCGCCAGCCTGACGCTGCTGTGCATTGCGCTGTGCTATCGCGGTCTGGTCAGCGAGGCGTTCGACAGCGCCTGGCTGCAGGTGAACCACCCCCGCCTTCCCGCGCTGCTGCATGGACTGTTTCTGGCGCTGCTGGTGCTTAATCTGGTGGCGGGGTTTCAGGTGCTCGGCACGCTGATGGCGGTAGGGGTGATGATGCTTCCGGCGGTTGCCGCGCGCTGCTGGGCGCGAACGCTGCCGGGCATTCTGTTACTGGCGGCGCTCTCCGGTGCGCTCTGTGCCTGGCTGGGATTAAGTCTCTCCTGGGCGGTCGGTCTTCCCGCCGGGCCCGCCATCGTGCTGACCGCCAGCGCGCTGTTTTTTATTTCGCTGTTTTTTGGCACGCATAGTCGGCTGCTGATCGGCTGGCGCAAATTGATGGGGTAAGGAAATGATGAAACGTAGTGCAATGGTTGTGGCGCTGGCATTGGGGCTGATGGCGCAGGGGGCGATGGCAAAAACGCTGAACGTGGTAAGCAGTTTTTCGGTGCTGGGTGATATGGTGCAGCAGGTCGGCGGCGAGCATGTCCATGTCGATACGCTGGTCGGCCCGGACGGCGATCCACACACCTTCGAGCCCTCGCCGAAAGATAGTGCGCTGCTCAGCAAGGCCGACGTGGTGGTGGTCAACGGCCTGGGGCTGGAAGGGTGG
>NZ_PJDK01000123.1:0-9610 GCF_002837615.1 Klebsiella sp. X1-16S-Nf21 | reverse complement strand
CCGCATGATTGGCGCCCTGGCGCATGGCGCCTTCTGGGCCTTAATTGGCATCGTCGCCGCGCAGCTGGTCCCGCCACACCGGCTGGGGCTGGCTACGGCAATCATTTTTGGCGGCGTGTCGGCGGCAAGCGTTGTGGGGGTACCGCTGGCGAGCTTTATCGCCACCCTGGCGGGCTGGCGACACGCGTTTTTGGCGGTGGCCCTGCTGTCACTGGCCGCAGCGGCAGTGCTATGCTCGACGCTGCCCGCGCTGGCCGCGTCCACCCCCGTCAGGCTGGGTGTTTATCGCGATATCTTCCGTAATCCGCTGCTCTGCGGCCTGTATGGCGCCACGGCCTGCATCATTACCGCTCACTTTGCCGCCTTCACCTACGTTGAACCGCTGCTGATAACACTGCAGGGAGTACCGGCGACCGCTCTCTCCGGTCTGCTGCTGTTGTCAGGGGTTTCCGGGCTGGTGGGTAACGTTATCGCGGGTAAGCTTATCGACCGTCATCTGAAGGGGCTGATTTTTGCTTCACTGCTGCTGAGCGGGGGCGCGCTGGCGCTCCTCGGCACCGGACGGCTTGCGCTCCTGCCTTTCTGTTTTAGCGGGCTGCTGTTAGCCCTGTGGGGCGCCGGTATCGCGATCGTGTTTGTCGGCTTACAGACCTGGCTGCTGCGCAGCGCAGGCGCGGTCGCCCAGCCGGCGTCAGCCATTTACGTGGCTATTTTTAATGCCGCCATCGGCACCGGGGCGCTTGTCGGCGGCCAGCTGATCGCCACTGCGGGCTTGTCAGGCATGATGTGGCTGGCGGCGGGGATCATGGCGTGCAGTACGCTGCTGATCGCCCTGCTGAAAACGCCCTCAGCCGGCTAAAGGCTGCCCTGCAAAACCGCGTTTTCACGATCCAGGGTGAAGACCTGCCATGCGACCCGGGTCGCGCTCAGGGTAAAAATGGCCGTCGCCAGCGTATTTTCGTCATCCGGATCTTCCGCAGACAGCCGGTAAATCGGTAACAGCGGATCATGCTGGTCGGAGAGCATCGCTTTCGCTGTCACCCCATCCAGCGACGGGGTTGTCGCCAGCCACGCGTCCAGGCGCTGCTGGCGTGAGCCGGAGCTCCCGGTCACGATCTGTTCAATGGTCGCAAGCTGGGGATGGATCAGATGGTTGGCATGCCCAAAGGTGGCGGTCAGCTCGCGCACTGAGCTGCCGGAGCCGGTAGCTTCCACGCTAAACAGACGGCTATCGCCCATTTGACCCAGCGTGTGGTGAAACGCGCCCGCGCGCGGTGTCGCGGTCAGCAGGGTAATGGCCTCATCTAACGTGGTGGCATTCAGCGATGCGCGGGCCAGTATCTGGCGCGGCATCCCCTCGGGGCGATGCACGGCACGAATATTGTTGACCGTATTGACTATCCCCTTCTCATTCACCGCGAAGGTGTGCCCGCACAGGGAGCCGGGGTAGGCGAAGCTGGTGAAGGCGAGGCCCACATCCGGTGTCACGTGGACGATGGCGCAGTCACCGCGCAGCTGCGGGAAACCGTCTTCGTTGTGCGCAATAATTAACTCGCCCTCAGCGCTTATCCCCGCCAGGGTAGTGCAGCCATCCGACGTCGAACGCACCAGATCGCCGCGACAGTTCCAGGCAAACACCTCATCCACCGGCGCCTGCAGCCCCTCCGCCATGCCCTCCAGCTCCTGCCAGATCTGCGGCCACTGAGCCTGGACGGCTGCGCGCATGCGCTGGGTTTGTTCCGCCGTTTTCATGGCGGTTACAGTTTGCCACAGCGCTGTTTGCCTGATTTTAGTATGCCAGGCCTCACGACCAAACGCGCCAAGCTGCTGACCGACCGCATAGGCGGAACCACGGATTGCGATTGTTTTCATATTGTCATCATTCACTTATGTTCAGGATACGTGTTGCAAAAACTCTTGCAGACGCGGATTGCTGCTGGCAGTGAGCAGCACCTCAGGTGAACCATCTTCGGCAATGGTGCCGCCATCAATAAAGATCAACCGGGAAGCCACCTCTCTGGCAAAGCCAATCTCATGAGTCACAATCACCATCGTCATGCCCTCTTCGGCCAGCGAGCGCATGACCTTTAACACCTCATGCCGCAGTTCGGGATCGAGGGCGGATGTTGGCTCATCAAATAACATCATTTTTGGTTTTACCGCCAGGGCACGAGCTATCGCCACGCGCTGCTGCTGTCCCCCCGAGAGCTCTGCCGGATAGTGGTTAGCGCGTTCGCGCAGACCCACGCGGTCCAGCAACGCCAGCGCCTGCTCCCGCGCCGCGGCCTTACTCTGCTTACGCACGCGAACCGGACCAAACATGACATTCTCAAGGGCGGTCAGATGCGGGAACAAATGAAACTGTTGAAACACCATACCGGCTTCGCGGCGAATATCACACTCATTCGCGTGCGGATCCGTAATATGCATGCCCGCCACCAGCAGCGTTCCCGAAGAGATCTCCTCCAGCTTGTTAATGCAGCGCAACAGGGTCGATTTTCCCGAGCCGGACGGGCCAATGATCACCACCACCTCGCCCGCTTCAATCTTTAAATTGATATCGTGCAGCACCTGAGTGGCGCCGAAGTTTTTCGCTACCGCGCTAAATTCAACCATGCTCATAAAATATGGATCCTTTTCTCAAGTTGTTTCAGCAGGAAGCTCAGGCACAATGTTAAAAACAGATAAATCATCGCCACCGCCGTCCACACCTCCAGCGCCCGAAAGTTACCGGCAATAATCTCTTGTCCCTGGCGGGTTAATTCTGCCACGCCAATCACAATAAATAGCGAGGTATCTTTTATACTGATAATCCACTGATTGCCTAATGCCGGGATCATTCGCCGAAAAGCCAGCGGCATAATGACATGTAATAGGGTGCTGCGTGGCGATAACCCCATCGCCAGGCTGGCTTCTTTAAAACCTTTATTGATCGACAGAATCGCGCCCCGGGTGATCTCCGCTATATAAGCGCCGGAGTTAATCACAATGGTGATAATAGCGGCAGGAACCGGGTCAATACGCACCGGCAACACCATCGGCAGGGCGAAGTAGATAAACATCACCTGCACCATGATCGGCGTTCCGCGGATTAATTCCACAAACACCAGCGATACCGTTTTTGATATTGTCCCGCCTAATGCGCGGCAGGTTCCCGCCAGCAAGCCAATGATTAACCCACCTAACAAACCGGACAAAGAGATAATCAGCGTCAGCTGCAAGCCCTGCATCAGCAGCGGTAAAGCATCCCAAATATAGCGACTGTCAAAATTCATCATTCTACCCGTCAAGAAGAAATGAGGTCGGATCGCTCCGACCTGGCAGGGTTATTTCGGCTGTTTAGCAAACCACTTTACGTAAATCTTGTCGTAGGTACCATCGGCACGCAGGGCCTGTAGAGCCTGGTTCACTTTTGGCGTCAGGCTGCTGTTTTTCTGCATCGCAAAGCCATATTGCTGTGGCAGAATGCTGTCCGTCTCCCCGGTGGATTTGACCTTGCCATTACCCGCCGTCTTCACGTAGTAAAGGACATTTGGCGAATCGTGAACGACGGCATCGAGATTGCCGGCCTGCAGATCAAGGTAGGCGTTATCGATGTTCGGGAACTCGATATAATTCGCTTTATATTTGCTTTTCATAAAGCTGGCCGCCGCCGTCCCCTGCTTAAGGCCAACTTTTTTCCCGGTCAAATCACTGAATTTGGCAATGGAATTATCAGTACTTTTCACGGCTATTAACAGGTCGGCATTATAATACCCATCACTGAAATCCACGACCTGTTTACGCGCATCGGTAATGGTTATGCCGGCCATCGCCACGTCCAGATTACGCGACTGCAGCCCGGGGATGAGGCCGCCGAAATCCATCGGCCTTAATTCGTAGCTGATATGCATTTTCTTTGCGATAGCATCCCACAAATCGATATCAAAGCCGACATATTTATCACCTTGTTTAAATTCAAAAGGGACAAAGGCGGTATCCACGCCCACCGTTATTTTGTCCTGGGCTGCTGTCACAAAACTGGCTGAACAAATAACCAAAGCCAGCGTCAGTTTTAATTTATTAAATAGTCCAGTCATAATTACCCTCAGCGTCAATGAAATGGCATGCAACGAATATCAGCCTGCGATATATATCGCCGGAAGAACCAATAACAACACTTGATATGCAGGGCGCATTATTATGCGCCCGAATGAAAAGGCTAATTTATTCAGAAAATAGAGAGTCGGTGGTATCCGGTACGGGCGTCTGGACGCTGTTCATCACCATGGAGAGAAAACTGTAATAACCGTTTATCCCAATCAGATCCACCACGCCCTTCTCACCCCATAAATCAACGGCTTGTTGCCAGGTGCTATCACTCACCTTTTGCTGCTGATGCAGTTGCTGACAGAAGTCATAGATCACCTGCTCATCGGGCCGGAGATCGTCTGGCGGGCGCCGTTGCTTAATCGCCCGCACCGCCGCGGCAGAGATGCCCTTCTCACGTGCTATTGGCGCATGGATCGCCCACTCTACCGGCTGTGACCAGTGCCGTGCTGTCAGCAAAATCGCCAGTTCAGAAAGACGCTGACCCAGCGCGCTGCGATAACGTAAATACTCCCCCATACGCTGGGCATGCGCCATCAGCTCGGGACTACGCAGCAGCGGCTCAAAAGGCGGCAGTAAGGCGCCGCGCGGCCCATTGATGATCTCTTCCGCTAACTGACGTTGCCGCTCGTCCCATTCCTGTTCCGCCAGGGGCGGTAAACGATTGATCATAATTTTCCCGTCTCTTCGCGGATCACGCTGTTCAGCGTATCGACCACAAAGTCGATCTGCGCCGGGGTGATGATAAACGGCGGCGCGATCAGGATGTGATCGCCATACTGACCATCGATCGTGCCGCCCATGGGGTAGACCATCAACCCACGCGCCATACAATTTGCTTTGATCGCAGCATGCAGCTTCAGGGCAGGATCGAACGGGGTTTTGTTGTCTTTATCGCGCACCAGCTCGACGCCGGCAAACAGGCCGCGTCCGCGCGTATCGCCGACATGCGGTAACTCACCCAGCACCTCGCGCAGGGCCTGTTGCAGATAGGCGCCCTGCTGTTTGACGGCAGCCAGTAAATTATCGCGCGCAATCACCTGCTGCACCGCCAGAGCTGCCGACGCGGCGGTAGCATGACAAATGTAAGTGTGGCCATGCTGGAACAACCCGCTGCCCGCCTTCAGCGCGGAAACAATGGTCTCACTCGCCAGTACCGCCCCAATCGGCTGATAACCCCCGCCGAGTCCCTTGGCGATGGTTACTAAATCAGGCACCACGTCGTCTTGTTCAAACGCGTGCAGCGTCCCGGTACGCCCCATACCGCACATCACCTCATCGGCGATATACAGGATGCCGTATTTATCGCACAGGCGGCGCACCCCCTTCAGATAGCCCGGCGTCGGCGGCGTGGCCCCCGTCGTCGCCCCCACCACGGTTTCCGCACAGAAACCGATAATCGTTTCCGGGCCGGCCTCAAGGATGGCTTGCTCCAGCTCATTAAGCAGACGTTCGGTATACTGTTGCTGGGTCTCGTCAGCCCGGCGATCGCGGTACTCATTGCAGGCTGAGACGCGGATAACATCCATTAATAAGGGGGCAAACTGGCGACGGCGCCATTCGTTACCGCCCACCGCCAGCGCGCCCAGCGTATTGCCGTGATAGCTCTGTTTACGGGCGATAAATCGGGTGCGCGATGGCTGGCCGATCTCCACAAAGTACTGCCGCGCTATCTTCAGCGCCGTCTCTATTGCTTCGGATCCGCCCGAGACAAAGTAGGCATAGTTAAGCTCGCCGGGTGCCGTGCGGGTGAGATGTTCGGCCAGCTGTTCCACGACATCACTGGTAAAAAAACTGGTATGCGCATAGGCCAGCTGATCGATCTGGCGGTGCATCGCCGCCAGCACATCAGGGTGTGCGTGTCCGAGGCAGGAAACCGCCGCCCCGCCGCAGGCATCAAGATACGGCTTTCCCTGGGCATCAAAGATATAGGCCCCCTGGGCACGTGAGGCCACGATCGGCGTGCTACGCAGGCTGCGGTGAATGACATGACTCATACTGGGTTCTGCTCCTGAATCCGCTACATTAATTGAGCGTATCTTGCAGGATCCATTTGGATCACGTCAACGAAATAAAGATATAAATGCATCCATAATTCTTATACCAGATACATTTGAATCATTTATCAGGATTTACCGGGGATCACATAGACGCCAGAATCGATAAGATAGCGTTCGGCACTTTCAATTTTACTCACCGCCTCCCGGCCGTGGCGCACCACCAGCATCGCCAGTAAACACTCCGCCAGCCCCATGCCGGAGACCACGGAAGGGAAAAATGACGGACTGTCGATGGAAAACAGCAGCGTGCAGTCTGCCGCCTGCGCTAAGGGGGAAACCGGCGAGTCGGTAATGGCGAGGATCTTCGCCCCTGCCTGCCGGGCTGCCCGTAAAACATCCAGTGATTCGCGTGAATAGGGCGCAAAGCTGGTGAGTAAGACGCAATCCCGGTTGGTCAGTTCGCGGGTGAAAACTTCGATATTGCTGGCCAGGCCATCGATTAACGATACCTGCCGGTTGAACAGTCGATAGACATAAAACAGCGACCACGCGATTGGAAAGCTGGCGCGGAATCCGCAGATATAGACATTCTCCGCGCTATCGAGCAAGGTCACCGCCTGCTCCATCTCCTGCGCATTTTCGTTTTGCGTAAAGGTCAGATTCGCCTGATGCGCCTGAAAAACCTCTTTATACAGCTGCGTTTGCGTGCCGCGGGCCATCATTTTTTCCGCTTTTGATACGTACGTATCATTGCGCAGCCCCAGGTCGTCAATGAAATCGCTTTTCAGCTCGCTCCAGCCGCGGTAACCCAGCCGCTGCGCCAGACGCAGCAGCGTCGCCGGTTTTACCCCGGCTTCCGCCGCGAAGGCACGCATCGATAACACCACCAGTTGGCTGGCATTTTGCAGTGAGAACTCGGCGGCGCGTTGCAGCTCGGGCGACAACCCGCCGAATTCATTAATGATTTTTTCCCTGAGATTCATGGCAGCTACTTACTGGTTTTAAGTGAAAGCTATCTAATCATATTTGAGATCAAGACTCTATAGGTGGCTAACGACCCCGCGGGCCACATCCGTTCCCCCTTCTCATTGCTGGCGTGCTTTACTTCAAATATGGCGCAAGAGGAATGTCACTGGCGGGTGGGAAAAGGTATGCTCTTATCAGGGGGCGTTGCACATCAAAGCCCTGTTCACTGCTGGAAATTTCACCATGGCACGCAACCGCACTTTTTCTCTCAATCTCCGTTGGCGAGCGCTGCTCAAAGACGCAGGGATGGAGCCTGAACATCTCCTCCGCCAGGCCGGTTTGCCGGACGACACCTTTTCAGACATCAATCGCGGTCTGACTACCGATGAGTATCTGCGTTTCTGGCGCGTGCTGGAAAAAGAAAGCGACGATCAGGCCTTTCCTTTGCCCTTTGTAGAAAGGGTCTCTGCGGAAGTGTTTGATCCCCCGCTGTTCGCCGCCTTGTGTAGTACCCACATGATGCAGGCGGTCCAGCGGCTGGCCAAGTATAAACTGCTTATTGCCCCCATGGTGCTGGAGACGACGGTCGTGCAGAACGGCACGCTGACAGTGTCTCCGCGCTGGCTGGGAGCAACAGAAATCCCTGCCTCTCTGGAAGTGGCAGAGCTGGCATTTTTACTTCGTCTGAACCGACTGGCCACCCGCGAACCGGTTCAGGCCGTGAAAGTAACGCTCTCAAAGCCCCTCACCCGCCAGCAGACCCACCACTTTTCAGCCTTCTTCGGCACAACCATACAGCATGGAAAGCGGGCGACCATCAGCTTTGCCGCCGCTGATGCCCTGCGGCCCTTTTTGACGGTGAACGAAGGTATGTGGCAGGTCTTTGAGCCGGAGCTGCAGCGTCGTCTCAGCCAGCTTAGCGATCAGGCCTCAACGGCTGAACGTGTTCATGCAGTCCTGCTGGAGCTTCTGCCGGGCAACGACGCCTCTATCGACAATACGGCGCAACGTCTGGGAATGAGCAAACGCACCCTGCAGCGCAGGCTGGAGCAGGAGGGAGAGAATTATCGCGCCCTTGTTCACGCTTGTCGCGAAGCGCTGGCTCGCCACTATCTTCTCAATACCACGCTTTCCGGTTATGAGATCGCCTTTCTGCTCGGTTTTGAAGATCCAAATTCCTTCTACCGGGCTTTTATGGCGTGGACCGGCCAGACGCCAGAAACCCTCAGAGACATGATGCGCCTCAACTAAGCGCGCGTCATGGCGCGCTTTGCCAGTATTGTGGCGCACCGTGCCAGCGACACCGCGCCTGACAGCAGGCACACTCAGCGCAGTCTACTTGCCGAGGTGCTTATGTTTATTCAGGAAAAGAAAACCGCGCTGGTCACCGGCGCATCGTCAGGGATGGGGAAAGCCATTGCCCGTCGTCTTATCCAGGAGGGTTACCAGGTTTACGTTGCTGCCCGGCAGCTCGGGAAAATGGACGATCTGGCTTCGCTAGGGGCCCAATGCCTGCAGATGGATCTCTCACGACAGGACGATCGGTTGGCGGTCGTGAACACCATTCTGTCTCAGACCGGAGGGGTCGATGTACTGGTCAATAATGCCGGTTTTGGCCTGTATGGCCCGGTCGAAGAGATCGGTATCGATGAGGCTCGCTACCAGTTTGAGGTCAATCTCTTCGGCGCGGCGCATCTCACGCAACTACTGCTTCCCGCGATGCGCGCCCGCCGTCGCGGATATATTGTCAATATCTCTTCCATGGGCGGGAAGATGTATAGCGTCCTCGGCGCATGGTACCACGCCACCAAACATGCACTTGAGGGGTGGTCAGACTGCCTGCGGCTGGAAGTTGCCGACTTCGGCATCAAGGTGGTTATCATCGAACCTGGAGTGATTGAAACCGGCTTCGGCGATGCGGCCAGTGAAAGTATTGTCAAACGTTCGGCCACAGGACCGTATGGTCAGTTGGTAAGAGGGGTCGCCCTGTCGATCCAAAAAACGTACGGCCATGGCACCGGCAGCGACCCGCAGACGATCGCCGAGGTAGTACTGGTCGCGGTGAAGGCCTCAAATCCACGCCCCCGTTATGCCGTCGGTAAGTATGCCAAATTGCTTATCCGGATGCGTGTCTGGCTGGGCGACCGTCTTTTCGATCGTATCATCCTCAGCCAGATGCGCTGAGGTCATGTTCTGCTCACCTTCGCCTCGCGCTGGAGGGGGATGACTCTCCCAGCCAGTCGATAAAAAACGCCATAAACGCCGACACCTGCGGCGGCTGCAGCTTTCGCTGGGGAAAGACAAACTGCAGCCCAACCTCCTTGCGGTCTAAGGGGCTGAATCCGGTGAAGCGCTCGGCAAACAGCACCTGAAGCCGTCCCTCCTCTACATCCCTCTTCACATCCCACCATGATTTACCGGCGATCCCCGCCCCGCTGAGCGCCCACTGCCGCAGCAGTGCCCCATCGTCGCAGACCATCGCCGGCGTCACCCGCACCACGCGCTCCTTTCCCGCCTCCTCGAAGCGCCATTCATTCATCACCACACCGTGCCGC
>NZ_PJDK01000122.1:0-9725 GCF_002837615.1 Klebsiella sp. X1-16S-Nf21 | reverse complement strand
CACCTGACCCCATGCCGAACTCAGAAGTGAAACGCCGTAGCGCCGATGGTAGTGTGGGGTCTCCCCATGTGAGAGTAGGGAACTGCCAGGCATCAAATTGCAGTAAGCCGGGGTGACAACCGGTGGTTATAAAGCGAAGAAATTCGGTGGAGCGGTAGTTCAGTCGGTTAGAATACCTGCCTGTCACGCAGGGGGTCGCGGGTTCGAGTCCCGTCCGTTCCGCCACTTATTAAGAGCCCTGAGCATTTGCTCAGGGCTTTTTTGTTTGATCTGTTCTCTATTATTGCTAATTCAGCAAAAATCCTCTGCATTAATCGCTCTTTTTCTCCTCCACACCATCAGCCATAATTTCATCCGTTAACCGAAATGAAGAAATAACGAGGAAAATCATGGTAATCCCTGCATTTGGTCTTGGCACCTTCCGTCTGAAAGATGATGTTGTTATCGCATCCGTAAAAACCGCGCTGGAGCTGGGCTATCGTGCTATCGACACCGCGCAAATCTATGACAACGAAGCCGCGGTGGGTCAGGCCATCGCCGAAAGCGGCGTGCCGCGTGATGAGCTGTTCATCACGACCAAAATCTGGATCGAAAACCTGAGCAAAGACAAACTCATCGCCAGCCTGAAAGAGAGCCTGCAGAAGCTGCGCACTGACTATGTTGATCTCACGCTGATCCACTGGCCGTCACCGAACGATGCGGTAGCTGTTGAAGAGTTTATGGCAGCCCTGATGGAAGCGAAGAAGCTGGGGCTGACCCGTCAGATCGGTATCTCCAACTTCACTATT
The DNA here is from genome assembly GCF_002837615.1 of Klebsiella sp. X1-16S-Nf21. NCBI lineage: Bacteria > Pseudomonadati > Pseudomonadota > Gammaproteobacteria > Enterobacterales > Enterobacteriaceae > Klebsiella > Klebsiella sp. X1-16S-Nf21. Next base: position 8,937 of record NZ_PJDK01000122.1, on the reverse strand, counting down.
CCACTGATGGAGCGCGCGATTGCCGCCGTTGGCGCTGAGAATATCGCGACTAACCAGATTGAGCTCTCGCCGTATCTGCAAAACCGTAAAGTGGTCGATTGGGCGCGTGAGCACGGCATCCATATCACCTCTTACATGACGCTGGCCTACGGTAAGGCGCTGAAAGATGAAGTGATTGCCCGCATCGCGGCGAAACATGGTGCGACCCCAGCGCAGGTTATTCTGGCATGGGCAATGGGCGAAGGCTATGCGGTTATCCCATCGTCCACCAAACGTGACAATCTGGCCAGCAACCTGAAAGCGCAGGATCTGCAGCTGGATGATGAAGATCGTAAAGCGATCGCCGCACTCGACTGCAACGATCGTCTGGTGAGTCCGGAAGGTCTGGCTCCACAGTGGGATTAATCTCCCGCTTTCGGCATGCCGTTCGCACTGCCGTCTGAGACGATATTACGACAGCTCCTTCGGGAGCTGTTTGACGTGCTCACTTAGAAAGTCAATAAATGCCCTGATGCGCGTGCTGACCGCCCGGTCGCTGTAGTACACCGCACTGAATGGCATCTCCACCGGCAAGCGTTTGTCGGCAAGTAACTCCACAAACTCCCCACGGCCAATCTCTTTATCCACCATATAATCCGACAAACAGGCTATGCCGTTACCGGTCAGGCACAGCTGCTTGAGCGTTTCGCCGCTATTGGAGGACACCGCCGATTCGATCTCTAACAGCTGACCATCGCAACAGGAGACAGGCCAGGTATTCAGCGATACCGGCTCGGTGAACCCGAGGCAGTGATGCTGTTTCAGATCTGACGGATGCTGCGGCATACCGTAGCGCGCGACATAGTCTGGCGAGGCGACGATCTTACGATAGCTGGTAAATAGCGGTCGGGCGCGCAGGCTGGAATCCGTTAAGGTCCCGGCCCGAATGGCCACATCCACTTTTCGTTCAATCAAGTTAATAAACGTCTCTGAAGAGACGAGCGACAGCGTCATTTCCGGGTAGCGCTCGCGAAATGGCTTCACCAGCGGCATGAGAAAATGCAGCATCACCGGCGTCGCGGCATCCACCCGCAGCAGGCCCCGCGGCGTTGTGCGCGTTTCCAGCAGGTCATTCTCTGCTGCCGCCATTTCCTGCAAGACCACCTGCATCCGGCGAAAATAGCGCTCGCCTTCCTCCGTCAGACTGAGCTGGCGGGTGGTCCGATTGAGCAGGCTTACGCCTAGCTTTGATTCCAGCTTCTTGACCGCCCGGCTGACGGCAGAGTTGGCCTGTCCGAGCTGCTCGGCCGCCCGGCTGAAACTTCCGCTTTCCACCACCGCCACAAAGATGGCGATCTCCTCTGATGTGGCTCTCATTATTGCACCTGTAGCAAAATTCTATTGATACTTTGATAGTTTTTGTTATTTATACAACCCTTCATACTACGTGTCATCTTAATCCTGATGCTACGGAGTAAATTATGCCACTGGCGCTATTTGCCTTAACTATCGGTGCCTTCGCAATTGGCACCACTGAATTTGTGATTGTCGGCCTGGTCCCGACTATCGCGCAACAACTCTCTATCTCTCTGCCTTCGGCGGGACTGCTGGTCTCTATCTACGCGCTGGGCGTGGCGATTGGCGCTCCGGTGCTGACGGCGTTAACGGGGCGTATGCCGCGTAAACAGCTGCTGCTGGCGTTGATGGTCCTGTTTACGGCGGGTAATGTGCTGGCCTGGCAGGCCCCGGGCTATGAAACGCTGATCCTGGCGCGATTGCTGACCGGTCTGGCACACGGCGTGTTCTTCTCTATTGGCTCGACAATCGCCACCAGCCTGGTGGCAAAAGAGAAAGCCGCCTCAGCTATCGCTATTATGTTCGGCGGCCTGACGGTCGCGCTGGTCACCGGGGTGCCGTTCGGGACTTTCATCGGTCAGCATTTTGGCTGGCGGGAAACGTTCCTCGCGGTATCGATTCTGGGCGTGATTGCGCTTATCAGCAGTCTGCTTCTGGTACCGAATAATATTCCGGGCCGCGCCAGCGCCAGCCTGCGCGATCAGATGAAAGTCTTAACTCATCCTCGCCTGCTGATGATCTACGCCATTACTGCGCTGGGCTATGGCGGCGTATTTACCGCCTTTACTTTTCTTGCTCCGATGATGCAGGAGCTGGCCGGTTTCAGTCCGTCTGCGGTTAGCTGGATCCTGTTGGGCTACGGTGTCTCGGTCGCTATTGGCAATATGTGGGGAGGCAAACTGGCCGATAAGCATGGCGCCGTCTCCGCGCTGAAGTTTATCTTCGCCGCGCTGGTTGTGCTGCTGCTGGTCTTCCAGTTGACCGCCAGCATCCACTATGCTGCGCTGGCAACGGTGCTGGTAATGGGTATTTTCGCCTTCGGCAACGTGCCGGGTCTGCAGGTATACGTGGTGCAAAAAGCCGAACAGTATACGCCTGGCGCCGTCGACGTCGCTTCCGGCCTGAATATTGCCGCCTTCAATATTGGTATTGCGCTGGGGTCCATCGTCGGTGGGCAGACAGTTGAACGGTATGGTCTGGCGCAGACGCCTTGGATTGGTGCGGTGATTGTGCTGGTCGCCCTGCTGTTGGTGATGCTGAGCGGTCGTTTAGATAAATCGCCGCGTCGTTCGACAGCGGTTTCTCTCGAAGGCTAGGGTTTATCGCAAATTGCATTGAAAGTGGATGGGAAAATCCCTATAACAGAAGAACCAGTCGTTGTTGGGCTGGTTTCTGTTATTGAGGATTGATGCCCAAATTGCGAAAGAATACCTATGCCATGCGCTACGTCGCCGGACAACCTGCGGAGAGGATATTGCCTCCGGGGGCGTTTGCGGGCGTCAGTCCGGTTTATCCTGCCGGCACGCCGTTAAGCAGCGATGAAAAGATCCGCGTGCTGGTATGGAATATCTTCAAGCAGCAGCGCGCAGAGTGGCAGTCGGTCCTCAAAAATTTCGGCAAAGATGCGCATTTGGTCCTGTTGCAGGAGGCGCAAACCACCCCAGAACTGGTCAGGTTCGCGACTTCTAACTATCTGGCCGCCGATCAGGTGCCGGCGCTGGTATTGCCGCAGCATCCTTCCGGCGTGATGACGCTGGCCTCCGCTCACCCCATCTATTGCTGTCCGTTGCGCGAGCGCGAGCCTATTTTGCGATTGCCGAAATCGGCCTTAGTGACCGTTTATCCGCTGCCCGATGCGCGGCTGCTGATGGTGGTCAACATCCATGCGGTCAACTTTAGCCTTGGCGTCGATGTCTACAGCAAGCAGTTGCTGCCGATCGGCGATCAGATCGCCCATCACAGCGGGCCGGTGATTATGGCCGGGGACTTCAATGCCTGGAGCCGGCCGCGAATGAACGCGCTGTACCGCTTTGCGCGTGAGATGTCGTTACGCGAAGTTCGTTTCTCTGACGATCAGCGCCGCCGTGCGTTTGGTCGTCCGCTCGATTTTGTGTTCTATCGTGGGTTAAGCGTGCACGATGCTTCCGTGCTGGTGACCCGCGCCTCCGATCACAACCCGCTACTAGTCGAATTCAGTCCCGGCAAGCCTGATTAATTTAAGGTATGTCAGGCCTGCCATCGGGCAGGTCTGCGTTCAGCACGATGCTGCCCTAAATTACTCACACAACCGAAGGACAACACAATGACAACACGCTCTCACCATGACAACGTCGAAAAGCAGTTCGGCTCCCAGGCCAGCGCCTATTTGACCAGCGCCGTGCACGCCTCCGGGCGCGATCTGCAGCGGCTGGCTGAACGGCTGGCCGATTTCCCTCAGGCGAAAGTGCTGGATATGGGCTGCGGGGCAGGGCACGCCAGCTTTACCGCGGCGGGACAGGTTGCCGAGGTGACCGCCTATGATTTATCAAGCCAGATGCTGGAAGTGGTTACCGCGGCGGCAAAAGAGAAAGGCTTTAGCAATATCGTGACCCAGCAGGGATATGCTGAAACGCTGCCGTTCGCTGATGCCAGCTTTGATGTGGTGATTAGCCGCTACTCCGCGCACCACTGGCATGATGTCGGCCAGGCGCTGCGTGAGGTGAAACGTGTTCTCAAGCCGGGCGGGGTGATGATCATAATGGACGTGATGTCGCCGGGTCATCCGGTACGTGATGTCTGGTTGCAGACCGTGGAAGCGCTGCGCGATACCTCGCACGTGCGTAATTATTCCAGCGGCGAGTGGCTGGCGCTGGCCAATGACGCAGGCCTGGTGATTAATCATTTATCGACCGATCGCCTGCCGCTGGAGTTCAGCTCATGGGTGGCGCGGATGCGCACCCCAGAGGCGCTGGTAGAAGCGATTCGCTTATATCAGCAGAGCGCTTCGGCGGAGGTCAAAGCCTACTTCGAATTACAGCAGGACGGGTCGTTTACCAGCGATACCATCCTGTTCGAAGCGCATAAAGCGGTTTAATACGGGCAACAAAAAAGGCACCGGGGGAAGTCGGTGCCTTTTTATCGAACCCTGACGTATCAGGACTCTGGTCGATCGCTGTTTTTCACAAACAGCGTTAGCTGATCGCCAGGCCGCAGATTGTCGGTATCGCTGTTCCAGCGCATCACGTCGCGAATATTAACACCGTGACGCTTGGCGATGCTCGACAGCGAATCACCTTTGCGAACACGATAGGTGATGCTATCGCTGTTGTTCGCCAGGCGCTGTGCGCTGCTACCTGCGCCGACAACCAGACTCTGCCCGACTTTTAACCCTGAACCGCGCAGATTGTTCCACTGCTGCAAATCCCGGGTCGTGACGCCGAGACGCGAAGCAATCCCGGAAATCGTGTCGCCAGAGCGTACCTTATAGCTACGGCTGGTCAGCGGCGTATTGTCCGCGAGCTGCGTTGGCTGCACGGCGGCAATGTCGCCAGAGGCCAGCGATTCACGCAGCTGAGCGGCGTGCTTCTGCGGCACCATGACGTACTTTGGCCCGCTAGCGCCCAGCGTTGACCCCTTTACGCCAGCGTTGAAGGTTTTCAGTTTGCTGACCGGCATTCCTGCCATGTCCGCGAGCTGAGAAATATCAACCGGGCTGTCGAGGCGAACGCGCGCCAGCGCACGGCTTTCATCGGCCGTAGGCAGCTTTACGCCGTAACGCTTGCTGTTTTTGAGAATGTCGCTCAACGCCAGCATTTTCGGTACGTAGATTTTCGTTTCATGCGGCAGAGACAGCGACCAGAAATCGGTGGGTTTACCACGCGAACGGTTCGCTTTTACTGCCTTCATGACCCGACCTTCGCCGCTGTTATAGGCTGCGACCGTTAATAACCAGTCGCCGTCGAACATTTTGTTCAGACGTTGCATCATGTTCAGCGCCGCGGTAGTAGATGCGACGACGTCACGACGCGCATCGTAACTGCGGGTCTGTTTTAAACCATAATTGCGCCCTGTGCTCGGAATGATCTGCCAAATGCCTGCGGCATTGGCGCCAGACGTCGCGTGTGGGTCAAAAGCGCTCTCCACTATGGGTAGTAATACCAGTTCCATTGGCATGTTACGTTTCTTAACCTGCCCGGCTATCCAGTACATATACGGCTCTGCCCGTAAAGTTACATCGTGGAGATAGCTCTTATTTCTTAAGTACTTCTGTTTCTGTTCGCGAATCCGGGGATTATCCGGTATTCCCATCTTTAGCTCGTCGCCTATGGAAGTCCACAGATCCTGGTCTTGCGCGTAGAAGGTTCCATCATCTAACCAGCGCGCTTGACTTGTGAACTTACCTGCTTCCCCTTGACCAGCCGCAGAAAGGCTCTGTGCTCGCTGTTCGACGGTGCCATCGTGCTTAGACGCCTGGCACCCCACCAGCAGGACAGAGGCGAGTAATATCGCTCGTGCCTTCATGTGTGTGTCAATAGTTGCTTAAAAGACGACCAAGGATAACGGCGAAGTTGGCCGATGACAAGAATTAAATATCAGAAGTCGTCTTTCTTTGACCTTAACCATGCAAATCGCGCCACAGAGTGTTGCAAATTTGTTTCTTGGTTAATTTTATTAATTAAATCAATATCATTTGCGCGTAAAAATAAATTTATACGACGCTCATTTTTCAGAGTTACGGGTAGTGTTTTTTGTTTTTTTGCACGTAACTCATTAACTTTATGATAGTAATCGTTTATGTCCCTATCATCTGGCAGGATACTCAATGCAAACTTCATATTCGCTAACGTATATTCATGTGCGCAACATATGAGGGTTTCTTCAGGAAGGGCGTTAATTTTCATAAATGATTGATACATCTGCTCTGCAGTACCTTCGAAGAGCCTTCCGCAGCCGCCGGAGAACATTGTGTCGCCACAGAACAGATAAGGTTCGCTGTAGTAACAGATATGTCCTAATGTGTGACCTGGCGTAGAGAAAATGGAAAAATCGTGCCCGAGAATTGACAGCCGATCGCCATCGCCTACCACCTGAGTGACTCCCTTATCCTGGGTTTCCGCCGGCCCGTAAACCACTATAGAAGGGAATTTTTCACGTAATTGTTTTACGCCGCCGACGTGATCCTGATGGTGATGGGTTAGTAAAATGGCTTCGGGCTGCCATTGGTTTTCCTCAATGGCCGCCAGAACCGGCGCGGCTTCGCCTGGGTCAACGATGATGCAGCGGCCGTTATTCTCACTGAGAACCCAGATGTAGTTGTCCTGAAACGCGGGAATACTGATAAGATTCATAAATTACCTCTAAAGCGTAGCGGAAGGTGGCAATGAAGCCGGCAAGGATACCTCACACAGTGACAGCGCCTGAGCATTGGTCCAGTATGCCGTGGGGCGAATACTATCGCGAAACGCTGGAGCAGCAGATGAAACCGTGGCTGGCTAAATTATATGGCTTTCATCTGCTTAAGATTGGCAATCTGAGCGCGGAAATCAATACTGAAGCTTGCGCCATCTCGCACCAGGTCAATGTCTCGCTGGCAGGAAATCCGATGCAGGTTCGGGCCGATCCGCTGCATTTACCCTTTGCCGAAAAGTCCGTCGACGCCTGCCTGCTGGCGCACACCCTGCCGTGGTGTAGCGATCCGCATCGTCTGCTGCGGGAAGCCGACCGTGTACTGATCGATGATGGCTGGATGATCCTGACCGGGTTTAATCCGGTCAGCCTGATGGGGTTGCGTAAGCTGGTGCCGCTCCTGCGCAACGGTACGCCTTATAATAGCCGTATGTTTACGCTGATGCGCCAGCTGGACTGGCTGTCGCTACTCAACTTTGAAGTGCTGCACTATGGGCGTTATCAGGTTTTACCCTGGTCGCGCCACGGCGGCAAACTGCTGAGCACCCATCTGCCAGCGCTGGGCTGTTTGCAATTGATTGTCGCCCGCAAACGGACCATTCCGCTGACGCTCAATCCGATGAAATCCGGTAAAGCGAAAACCCAGCTGCGGCCGGCAGTCGGCGCCACCCGGCAGTGGCGCAAGGGGCAGAATTAGCTCTCCGGCTGGTAGCCGATGTCGTCCTGAGTGGGATGGGAGGCCGCCGCGCGGGCCAGCTCGTCGCAGCGTTCGTTTTCTGGATGGCCGGCGTGGCCCTTCACCCACTCCCATTTGATCTTATGCTGGCCAAGCGCAGCATCCAGCCGCTGCCAGAGGTCGACATTCTTTACCGGTTTTTTCTCTGCCGTTTTCCAGCCGCGCTTTTTCCAGTTGTGGATCCACTGGGTGATCCCCTGGCGGACATACTGGCTGTCGGTGCTGAGCACCACCTCACAATGCTCTTTTAACGCCTCGAGAGCGACGATTGCCGCCATCAGTTCCATGCGGTTATTGGTGGTCAGACGGTAGCCGGCGCTAAAGGTTTTTTCGTGCTGGCGGTAGCGCATGATGGCGCCGTAACCGCCGGGTCCTGGATTTCCCAGGCAAGAGCCGTCGGTGAAAATTTCTACCTGTTTGAGCATCTCTGGTAGACTTCCTGTAATTGAAATCGATTTGTAAACGATAAGTCTGACATAAATGACCGCTATGAGCACTGCAATTACGCGCCAGATTGTTCTCGATACCGAAACCACCGGTATGAACCAGATCGGGGCGCACTACGAAGGACACAAGATCATTGAGATCGGCGCGGTGGAGGTGATCAACCGCCGCCTGACCGGTAACAATTTCCATGTCTATCTGAAGCCCGATCGGCTGGTGGATCCTGAAGCATTCGGCGTGCACGGGATCGCCGATGAGTTCCTGCTGGACAAACCCACCTTTGCCGACGTGGCTGATGAGTTTATGGATTACATCCGCGGCGCGGAGCTGGTGATCCATAACGCCTCGTTCGATATCGGCTTTATGGATTATGAGTTCGGTAAGCTGAACCGCGGCATTGGAAAAACCGAGACCTTTTGTAAAATCACCGACAGCCTGGCGCTGGCGCGGAAAATGTTCCCCGGCAAGCGCAACAGTCTGGATGCGTTATGTTCGCGTTACGAAATAGATAACAGCAAGCGTACGCTGCACGGGGCATTACTCGATGCCCAGATCCTTGCCGATGTCTATTTGATGATGACCGGCGGCCAGACGTCGATGGCGTTCTCTATGGAAGGCGAAAGCCAGCAGCAGGCGGGAGAGATGGGCATTCAGCGCGTCGTCCGCGCCGCCAGCCAGTTACGGGTGGTTTATGCCTCTGATGAAGAACTGGTGAACCATGAATCCCGCCTCGATCTGGTACAAAAGAAAGGCGGAAGCTGCCTGTGGCGTGCCTGATAACCACTAAAATGGATTAAAAGTAGGCGGTTGGGCGATTTTTGCAGCAAACGATTCAAAACGGTAGAAAAAGCGTTGACGGGGTAGAGGGGAATCCGTAATATTCGCCTCGTTCCCAACGGAACAACAACGCGGAGCGGTAGTTCAGTCGGTTAGAATACCTGCCTGTCACGCAGGGGGTCGCGGGTTCGAGTCCCGTCCGTTCCGCCACTATTCAGAAAGCCTGAATCAGCAATGATTCAGGCTTTCGTCGTTTTCGT
>NZ_PJDK01000121.1:0-9953 GCF_002837615.1 Klebsiella sp. X1-16S-Nf21 | reverse complement strand
TGGGGTTTCAGGCGCCGGTTTTCGCCCTCAACGGTTGCGATCCGCAAAGCGTCGCGTCGCTGGAAAATTATTTGAGTGAGCTCAGCCAAAAGGAGGAAGGGCCAGGTGAAGAAACTCATTACCGCTAACGATATTCGTGCCGCCCACGCGCGCGGCGAACAGGCGATGTCAGTTGTTCTGCGCGCCAGCATTATCACCCCGGAAGCGCGCGAAGTCGCCGAGCTGCTGGGATTCACTATCACCGAGGATGATGGCGCCGCGCCGGCGGCGACAGCGGCGGACAGCGACAAAACGGAAAGCCAGCGGATCCGCGAAACCATCCTGGCGCAGCTGCCGGAAGGCCAGTTTACCGAAAGCCTGGTGGCGCAGCTGATGGAAAAGGTGATGAAGGAGAAGCAGTCCCTGGAGCAGGAGGCGATGCAGCCAGGATTTGACTCCGTGACCGGCAAAGGCGGCATCAAAGTGATCGACGGCAGCAGCGTGAAGTTTGGCCGCTTCGACGGCGCCCAGCCGCACTGCGTTGGCTTAACGGATCTGGTGACCGACCAGGATGGCAGCAGCATGGCCGCCGGATTTATGCAGTGGGAGAACGCCTTCTTCCCGTGGACGCTGAACTACGACGAAATCGATATGGTGCTGGAGGGCGAGCTGCATGTGCGCCATCAGGGGGAAACGCTGATTGCCAAAGCAGGGGACGTCATGTTTATCCCGAAAGGCGCCAGCATCGAATTCGGTACCCCGTCGACGGTGCGCTTCCTGTACGTCGCCTGGCCGGCAAACTGGCAATCGCTATGAACGATTTCATTACCGAAGCGTGGCTCAGAGCGAATCATACGCTCAGCGAAGGCGGTGAAATCCATCTTCCTGCCAACGCTCGCCTGACGCCCTCGGCGAGGGAGCTGCTGGAAAGTCGGCATCTGCGGGTCAAATTTCTCGACCGCCAGGGGCGCCTGTTTGTCGAGGATGACGAACAGACGCCGCAGCCGGTGCATGTCCTGACCAGCCGCGACCATCCGCCCCAGGCCTGCTGCGAGCTCTGTCACCAGCCGGTGGATAAAAAGCCGGACACCCTGACCCACCTGACGGCCGATACCCTGGTGGCGAAAAACGATCCGCGGCTGGCCTTCCGTGCGGTGCTGGACAGCACCATCGCTCTGACGGTGTGGCTGCAAATTGAACTGGCGGAGTCCTGGCAGCCGTGGCTGATGGATATCCGTTCGCGGCTGGGCAACATCATGCGCGCCGACGCGCTGGAGGAGCCGCTGGCGGCGCAGTCGATAGCCGGATTCAGCGAGGGACAGTTACACCGTCTGTCCCATCAGCCGCTGCGCTTCCTGGGCCACGATCACCTGGTGCCGGAGGCCCGCCATGGGCGCGAGGTCGCGCTGCTTAATCTGCTGCGCGGCAAAGTCCGCGAGGCGGAGGTGACCGCGGCGCAGGTGTTTATCACGCCGCAATTTGCGGTCCGGCGCGCCGATATTATGCAAGCGCTCAACCGTCTCTCCAGCGCGGTCTACGTGATGATGATCCTGGGCGTGACGGATTCGCCGCCAACCCTCAGCCAGCTGCAGCAGCACCTGGGAGGTGAAGATGATCATTGACCAATGCCGCAAACTGGCGCTGCGCGCCCCCGCCCGAGTGGTGTTCCCGGATGCGCTGGACGTCCGTGTGCTGAAGGCGGCGCATTATCTGCAGCAGCAGGGCCTGGCGCGTCCGATCCTCGTCGCCAGTCCCTTCGCGCTGCGGCAGTTCGCCCTTGGCGAACGTCTGCCGCTGACCGGAGTGCAGATCATTGATCCGCACAGCAACCTGGCGATGCGCGAGGCGTTTGCCGCCGCCTGGCAGGCGCGCGCCGGCGATAAAGCGCCCGCTGACGCCGTCGACAAGCTGGCCGACCCGCTGATGTTCGCCGCGGCGATGGTCAGCGGCGGTGAGGCCGAGGTGTGTATCGCCGGGAATCTCTCGTCAACCGCCAGCGTGCTGCGCGCCGGTCTGCGCCTTATCGGCCTGCAGCCGGGGTGTAAAACGCTCTCTTCGCTGTTTCTGATGTTGCCGCAGTATGCCGGCCAGCCGCTGGGGTTTGCCGACTGCAGCGTGGTGCCGCAGCCGACGGCGGCGCAGCTGGCGGATATCGCGATTGCCAGCGCCGAGACCTGGCAAGCGATCGCTGGCGAAGCGCCGCGGGTGGCAATGCTCTCCTTCTCGACACACGGCAGCGCCCGGCATCCCTGTGTGGCTAACGTCCAGCAGGCCACGGAGATCGTGCGTCAGCGGGCGCCGCAGCTGATGGTCGATGGCGAACTGCAGTTTGACGCCGCCTTTGTACCGGACGTCGCTGCGCACAAAGCGCCCGGCAGCCCGCTGCGGGGGCGGGCCAATGTGCTGGTCTTCCCATCGCTGGAGGCGGGCAACATCGGCTACAAAATCGCCCAGCGATTGGGTGGATATCGCGCCATCGGGCCGCTGATCCAGGGCCTCGCCGCCCCGCTTCACGACCTCTCGCGAGGCTGTAGCGTAGAGGAAATTATCGAACTGGCGCTGGTGGCGTCGGTACCGCGCCAGACGGACGCAAGCCGGATCCCCGACTCGTCCACGCTGGTTGAATGAATGGTCCCCTTCAGGACCCCTTATGAGAGGAAAACACAATGGAAGCATTAGGAATGATTGAAACCCGGGGCCTGGTTGCACTGATTGAGGCCTCCGACGCCATGGTCAAAGCGGCCCGCGTCAAGCTGGTAGGCGTGAAACAGATCGGCGGCGGCCTGGTGACCGCCATGGTGCGCGGCGATGTCGCGGCGTGCAAAGCCGCCACGGATGCCGGGGCGGCGGCGGCTCAGCGTATCGGTGAGCTGGTCTCTGTACATGTCATCCCGCGCCCGCATGGCGATCTGGAAGAGGTCTTCCCGATCAGCTTCAAGGGTGACAGCAACATCTAACGGGGGAGGGGGTGCCGGAAAGTTCGGGCCGGATGAGACGTCAGCGCGTCGCTATCCGGCCATGAAAAGGCATGAATGCCGGATGGCGCTGCGCTTTTCCGGCCTGCACATCACACGCGGAGATGGACATGAAGCTGGCTGTCGTAACCGGATATGTGGTCTGCACCGTACGCCATGAAGGGCTGGCCCACGACAAACTGCTGATGGTGGAGATGCTCAATGCCCGCGGCGAACCCGACGGGCAATGCGCGGTCGCCATCGACAACATCGGCGCGGGATGCGGGGAGTGGGTGCTGCTGGTCAGCGGCAGCTCGGCGCGACAGGCGCACGCACAGGGCGCCTCTCCGGTCGATCTGTGCGTGATTGGCATCGTGGATGAGGCTGCGGCCGATGGTCAGGTGCTCTTCCATAAGTAGGGTGAAAAATCATGAATCAACAGGACATTGAACAGGTAGTGAAAGCGGTACTGCTGAAAATGAAAGACAGCAGTCAGCCTGCTGACGCCGTTCATGATAGGGGCGTTTTTGCCTCACTGGATGACGCTGTCGCGGCGGCAACGGCGGCCCAGCAGGGATTAAAGCGGGTGGCGATGCGTCAGCAGGTGATTCAGGCCATTCGTGAGGCGGGTGAAAAGCATGCCCGTGAACTGGCGGAGCTTGCGGTGACGGAGACCGGCATGGGACGCGTTGAAGATAAGTTTGCCAAAAACGTGGCGCAGGCACGGGGTACGCCAGGCGTGGAGTGTCTGACTCCGCAGGTGCTGACCGGCGATAACGGCCTGACGCTGATTGAAAACGCGCCCTGGGGCGTGGTGGCCTCGGTCACGCCCTCCACCAATCCGGCGGCGACGGTGATTAACAACGCCATCAGTCTGATTGCCGCCGGCAATAGCGTAGTCTTTGCCCCCCATCCGGCGGCGAAACAGGTCTCGCAGCGGGCGATCACCTTGCTTAACCAGGCGGTAGTGGCCGCCGGCGGCCCGGCCAACCTGCTGGTGACCGTGGCGAACCCGGATATCGACACCGCCCAGCGGCTGTTTAAGTACCCTGGCATCGGCCTGCTGGTGGTGACCGGCGGCGAAGCAGTGGTCGAGGCGGCGCGCAAACATACCAACAAACGCCTGATTGCCGCCGGGGCCGGCAACCCGCCGGTGGTGGTGGATGAGACCGCCGATCTGCCGCGCGCCGCGCAAGCGATCGTCAAAGGCGCCTCGTTTGATAACAACATCATCTGCGCCGACGAGAAGGTGCTGATCGTGGTCGATAGCGTCGCCGACGAACTGATGCGCCTGATGGAAGGCCAGCAGGCGGTGAAACTCACGGCGGCGCAGGCCGAACAGCTCCAGCCGCTGCTGCTGAAAAATATCGACGAGCGCGGCAAAGGCACGGTCAGCCGCGACTGGGTCGGCCGCGATGCGGGCAAAATCGCCGCGGCGATTGGCCTGCAGGTGCCGGCGCAAACCCGCCTGCTGTTCGTGGAAACCCCTGCCAGCCATCCGTTTGCGGTGACTGAAATGATGATGCCGGTGCTGCCGGTGGTGCGGGTGGCGAACGTCGAGGAGGCCATCGCCCTGGCGGTGCAACTGGAAGGCGGCTGCCACCATACGGCGGCGATGCACTCGCGCAACATCGACAACATGAACCAGATGGCGAATGCCATCGACACCAGCATCTTCGTCAAAAACGGGCCGTGCATCGCCGGGCTTGGGCTGGGCGGCGAGGGCTGGACCACCATGACCATCACCACCCCAACCGGGGAGGGGGTGACCAGCGCGCGGACCTTCGTTCGTCTGCGCCGCTGCGTGCTGGTGGATGCGTTTCGAATCGTATAAGGGATGAACATGGCGCACGACGAACAACGCTGGCTTTCGCCGAGACTGCAAAAAGCCGCTGCTCTGTGTAACCAGGCGCCCGCTGCCAGCGAATCGCCGCTGTGGCTGGGTATCGATTTAGGTACCTGCGACGTGGTGTCGATGGTGGTCGACCGTGATGGCCAGCCGGTTGCGGTATGTCTTGACTGGGCCGATGTGGTGCGCGACGGCATCGTCTGGGACTTCTTCGGCGCCGTCACCCTCGTGCGCCGTCATCTCGCGACCCTCGAACAGCAGCTGGGCTGCCGCTTTACGCATGCGGCGACCTCGTTTCCGCCCGGCACCGATCCGCGCATTTCGATCAACGTCCTGGAGTCCGCCGGGCTGGAGATCAGTCATGTGCTGGATGAGCCCACCGCGGTGGCGGATCTGCTGCAGCTCGATAATGCCGGGGTGGTGGACATCGGCGGCGGCACCACCGGGATCGCCATCGTTAAACAGGGCAGGGTGACGTATTCGGCGGATGAAGCCACCGGCGGACACCATATCTCCCTGACTCTGGCCGGGAATCGCGGCATCGGGCTGGAAGAGGCTGAGCAGTACAAGCGCCGCCATGCCGGAGAGATCTGGCCGGTAGTGAAACCGGTGTACGAGAAGATGGCTGAGATTGTCGCCCGACATATTACCGGACAAGGGATTAGTGATTTGTGGCTGGCAGGCGGCGCCTGCATGCAGCCGGGCGTCAGGGCGCTTTTTTGCCAATGTTTCCCGACGCTGAAGGTGCATTTACCCCGGCACAGCCTGTTTATGACCCCGCTGGCAATCGCCAACAGCGGGAGGGAAAAAGCGGAGGGGATCTATGCAAGCTGAACTGCAGACGGCGCTGTTCCACGCCTTCGATACGCTGAATCTTCAGCAAGTGAAAAGCTTCAACGTTCCGCCGGTGACGCTGCACGGCGTCGGCGCGCTGGCGGCCTGCGGCCCGCAAGCGCAGGCCCGGGGCCTGAAGCATCTGTTTGTCATGGTTGACCGTTTTCTCCATCAGGCGGGAATGACCGCCGGGCTGGAGCGTAGCCTGGCGATGAAAGGAGTCGCTATGACCCTCTGGCCCTGTCCCGCCGGCGAACCCTGCGTCACCGATGTCTGCGCTGCGGTCGCCCAGCTGCGGGACGCGCGCTGCGACGGCGTGGTGGCCTTCGGCGGCGGCTCGGTGCTGGATGCGGCGAAAGCGGTGGCGCTGTTGGTCGCCAACCCTGAGCAGACGCTGGGGGATATGACGGAGCACAGCGAATTACAGCCACGTCTGCCGCTGATTGCGGTGCCGACCACCGCCGGCACCGGGTCAGAAACCACCAACGTGACGGTGATTATCGATGCGGTGAGTGGACGCAAACAGGTGCTGGCGCATGCCTCGCTGATGCCGGATGTGGCGATCCTCGACGCCGCCCTAACTGAGGGCGTTCCCCCGCCTGTCACGGCGATGACCGGGATTGATGCGCTGACCCACGCCGTCGAGGCCTACAGCGCCCGTCACGCCACGCCGTTTACCGACAGTCTGGCGATGGGGGCGATAGCCATGATCGGCGAAGCGCTGCCGAAAGCGGTGGGCTGCGGCCAGGATCTGGCGGCGCGGGAGAACATGCTGCTGGCCTCCTGCATGGCGGGGATGGCGTTTTCCAGCGCCGGGCTGGGGCTATGCCATGCCATGGCGCATCAGCCGGGGGCGGCGCTGCATATTCCGCACGGTCTGGCCAACGCCATGCTGCTGCCAACGGTGATGGTCTTCAACCGTATGGTGTGCCGGGGGCGCTTCAGCCAGATCGGCCGGGCGCTGACCGGCAGGAAAACCGATGACCTTGAGGCAATCGCCGCCGTGCGCGAACTGATTGCGGAAGTCGGTCTGGCGATGCGGCTGTCGGATGCCGGCGCGACGCCCGCGCACTACGCCACCTGGGCACAGGCGGCGCAGGACGACATCTGTCTGCGCACCAATCCACGCACCGCCACCCGGGAGCAGATTATCGAGCTGTACGCGGCGGCGCAATAAATGCGGATTTTCCCGGAGGCGTGTGGCTGTGGCTTTCCCGGCTCGCGCTGCGCTTAGCCGGGCTACAGGATCACAGCCGTCTGCTATGCCGTAGCCCGGGTAAGGCGTTCACGCCGCGACCCGGGAAAGTTCCCCGAGTGCGGCTAATGTCCCCGTATTCACAGTATCTACCAATCATAAATGACAGGGAGTAAGGGCTATGGGAATTAACGAAATCATCATGTACATCATGATGTTCTTTATGCTGATTGCCGCCGTGGACAGGATCCTGTCGCAGTTCGGCGGCTCGGCGCGCTTTCTCGGCAAACTGGGGAAAAGCATTGAGGGATCCGGCGGTCAGTTTGAAGAAGGGTTTATGGCGATGGGCGCGCTGGGCCTGGCGATGGTCGGGATGACCGCCCTGGCGCCGGTGCTGGCCCATCTGCTCGGTC
The DNA here is from genome assembly GCF_002837615.1 of Klebsiella sp. X1-16S-Nf21. Lineage (NCBI taxonomy): Bacteria > Pseudomonadati > Pseudomonadota > Gammaproteobacteria > Enterobacterales > Enterobacteriaceae > Klebsiella > Klebsiella sp. X1-16S-Nf21. Next base: position 2,729 of record NZ_PJDK01000121.1, on the reverse strand, counting down.
CGGTGATTATCCCGCTGTATGAGATGCTCGGCGCCAACCCGTCGATGTTTGCCGGCACGCTGCTGGCGTGCGACATGGGCGGTTTCTTCCTCGCCAAAGAGCTGGCGGGCGGCGACGTGGCGGCCTGGATGTACTCGGGCCTGATCCTCGGCTCCATGATGGGGCCGACCATTGTGTTCTCCATTCCGGTGGCGCTCGGCATTATCGAACCTGCCGATCGCCGCTGGCTGGCGCTCGGCGTGCTGGCGGGCATTGTCACTATTCCTATCGGCTGTATCGCCGGCGGTCTGGTGGCGATGTATTCCGGGGTGGAGATCAACGGCCAGCCGGTAGCGTTTACCTTCGCGCTGATCCTGATGAATATGATCCCGGTGATCATCGTCGCCGTGCTGGTGGCGCTGGGGCTGAAGTTCATTCCGGAAAAAATGATCAACGGCTTCCAGATCTTCGCCAAATTCCTCGTGGCGCTGATCACCATCGGCCTGGCGGCGGCGGTGATCAAGTTCCTGCTCGGCTGGGAGCTGATCCCAGGACTCGACCCGATCTTTATGGCGCCTGGTGACCAGCCCGGCGAGGTGATGCGCGCCATCGAAGTCATTGGCTCTATCTCCTGCGTGCTGCTCGGCGCTTACCCGATGGTGCTCCTGCTGACCCGCTGGTTTGAAAAGCCGCTGATGCGTGTCGGTAATCTCCTCAAAATCAACAATATGGCTGCCGGCGGCATGGTCGCTACCCTCGCGAACAATATCCCGATGTTCGGCATGATGAAGCAGATGGATACCCGTGGAAAAGTGATCAACTGCGCCTTCTCAGTGTCAGCGGCGTTCGCCCTCGGCGACCATCTCGGTTTTGCGGCGGCCAACATGAACGCCATGATCTTCCCGATGATCGTCGGCAAGCTGGTCGGCGGCGTTACCGCGATTGGCGTGGCGATGCTGCTGGTGCCAAAAGATGAAAACGTACCGGCGCCTGCCAACACCGAAGCGGAGGCGCACTCGTGAACACGCGCCAGCTGTTGAGCGTCGGTATTGATATCGGCACCACCACCACGCAGGTGATCTTCTCGCGCCTCGAGCTGGTGAACCGCGCGGCGGTCTCCCAGGTGCCGCGCTACGAATTCATCAAACGCGACATTAGCTGGCAAAGCCCGGTCTTTTTTACGCCGGTTGATAAGCAGGGAGAACTGAAAGAGGCCGAGCTTGAGGCGCTGATTCTGGCTCAGTACCGGGCCGCCGGTATTGCCCCGCAAGCGGTGGACTCCGGGGCGATCATCATCACTGGTGAAAGCGCGAAAACCCGCAATGCCCGCCCGGCGGTGATGGCGCTCTCGCAGTCGCTGGGCGATTTTGTCGTCGCCAGCGCCGGGCCGCACCTGGAGTCTGTCATTGCCGGACACGGCGCCGGGGCGCAGACCTTGTCCCGGCAGCGGATGTGCCGGGTGCTTAATATCGATATTGGCGGCGGTACCTCGAACTATGCCCTGTTTGACGCCGGTAACCTCAGCGCCACCGCCTGCCTCAACGTCGGCGGCCGCCTGCTGGAAACCGACGCTCAGGGGCGCGTGGTCCACGCGCACTCGCCAGGACAGCGGATTGTCGATGCGGTATTCGGCCCGGGAACCGATGCTTTATCGTTGACTGCGGGTCAGCTGGCGCAGGTGGCGCGCCGGATGGCGGGGCTGATCGTTGAGGTGATCGACGGCAGGCTCTCACCGCTGGCGCAGGGGCTGATGCAAACCGAAGTACTGCCTGCGGGTGTTCAGCCGGAGGTGATTACTCTTTCCGGCGGAGTGGGGGAGTGCTACCGCCATCAACCCGCCGATCCTTTCTGTTTTTCCGATATCGGGCCGCTGCTGGCCACGGCCCTGCACGAGCATCCGCGCCTGCGTGAAATGAACGTGCAGTTTCCGACGCAAACCGTGCGCGCCACGGTGATTGGCGCCGGGGCGCATACGCTGTCCCTGTCCGGGAGCACCATCTGGCTGGAGAGGGTTCAACTGCCGCTGCGCAATCTGCCGGTGGCTATCCCGCAGGATGCCGCCGATCTGCCGAACGCCTGGCGGCAGGCGCTGACGCAGCTCGATCTGGCCCCCGAGGCGGACGCTTACGTGCTGGCGCTTCCCGCTTCACTTCCGGTGCGCTACGCCACCTTACTGACCGTAATTGACGCCCTGCTGGCGTTTGTCGCCCGCTTTCCCAATCCGCGTCCGCTGCTGCTGGTGGCCGAGCAGGATTTTGGCAAAGCGCTGGGCATGCTGCTGCGGCCGCAGCTTCCACACCTTCCGCTGGCGGTCATCGATGAGGTGAGCGTCCGGGCGGGGGACTATATCGACATTGGTACGCCTCTTTTTGGCGGATCGGTTGTGCCGGTGACGGTGAAATCACTCGCATTTCCTTCCTGAGGGAACGACTTATGAAACTAAAGACCACATTGTTCGGCAATGTTTATCAGTTTAAGGATGTTAAAGAGGTGCTGGCGAAAGCCAACGAACTGCGTTCGGGGGATGTGCTGGCGGGCGTGGCAGCGGAGAGTTCGCAGCAGCGCGTGGCCGCCAAGCAGGTGCTTTCCGATATGACGGTGGCCGATATCCGCAATAACCCGGTGATCCCCTATGAGGAGGATTGCGTGACGCGCCTGATCCAGGATGACGTGAACGAAACCGCCTATCAGCGGATCAAACACTGGACCATCAGCGACCTGCGCGAATACGTGCTCAACGACGAGGTCAC
>NZ_PJDK01000120.1:0-10204 GCF_002837615.1 Klebsiella sp. X1-16S-Nf21 | reverse complement strand
GCTGGGTATGAAGCAGGAAGAGTGGCGCGATGTGCGCAGCGATATCCAGATGATCTTCCAGGATCCGCTGGCCTCGCTGAATCCGCGCATGACCATCGGGGAGATTATCGCTGAACCGCTGCGCACCTATCATCCGAAGATGTCGCGTCAGGAAGTTCGCGATCGCGTCAAAGCGATGATGATGAAGGTCGGGTTGCTGCCTAACCTGATCAACCGCTATCCGCATGAGTTCTCCGGCGGTCAGTGCCAGCGTATCGGCATCGCGCGGGCGTTGATCCTTGAGCCGAAGCTGATTATCTGCGATGAGCCAGTATCTGCGCTTGACGTGTCGATTCAGGCTCAGGTGGTCAATCTGCTGCAGCAGCTGCAGCGTGAGATGGGGCTGTCGCTGATATTTATCGCCCACGATCTGGCGGTGGTTAAACATATCTCCGACCGCGTCCTGGTGATGTATCTGGGCCATGCGGTGGAGCTGGGCACCTACGACGAGGTGTATCATAATCCGCTGCATCCCTATACCAAAGCGCTGATGTCGGCGGTACCGATCCCCGATCCTGATCTCGAGAAAGCGAAAACTATTCAGTTGCTGGAGGGCGAATTACCCTCGCCAATTAACCCTCCGTCGGGCTGCGTGTTCCGCACCCGCTGCCCGCTCGCCGGGCCAGAGTGTGCGAAAACCCGCCCGGTACTGGAGGGCAGTTTCCGCCATGCGGTTTCCTGCCTTAAGGTAGACCCGTTATAATCTCAGGGGCTGACGCAGGTCAGCCCTTTTTTTTGCGAGGTTAACGAAGTGGGTATGCTTTCTGCCGCTCGTCTGCGGCTTTATCATTTACTTTTCGATCAGAACCGACGTTCCGGCCGCCGCTTCGAAGGGCTGTGCGGACTTTTCGCCTTGCTCAGCGTGCTGGTGATTTTTATCGAGTCGGGGCTGGGCACGCAATATCATCTGACATTAGATGAATGGCATATTTTCGTCTGGCTGGAGCTGCTGGTGACCGCGGTTTTTACCGTGGAGTACCTGCTGCGTATCGCCACCTGGCCCAATCCGCTCCACTATATTTTTAGCTTTTGGGGACTGATTGACCTGGCGACGATTTTGCCGCTGTATGTGATGTGGCTGTGGCCGGAGATTAGTCTGAATTATGTCTTTGCCTGGCGAGCAATGCGAGCGATCCGCGCGCTGCGTATTCTCAAACTGTTGCGCTTTATGCCTTCGCTCAACGTGTTCTGGCGAGCAATCGTCAGTGCGCGTCACCAGCTGATTCTGTTCTATTCGTTTATCGCCATTGTGATGGTGATTTTCGGTTCGCTAATGTATTTGATCGAGGGGCCGGAGTACGGCTTTACAACGCTCAACGCCTCGGTCTATTGGGCCATCGTGACCATCACCACCGTCGGCTATGGCGATATCACCCCGCATACCCCACTGGGCCGCATTCTGGCGTCGATCCTCATCCTGATCGGCTACTCCATTATTGCGATACCGACCGGGCTTATCACTACCCATATGACCAGCGCCCTGAACCGTCGGCGTCAGCGTCGCCTGTGTCCGCAGTGCCAGCAGGGCGACCATGACGATAACGCCCGTTTTTGTCACGCCTGCGGCCATGCGTTGCCGAAATAAGCTGCCAGCATAAAAAAAGCCTGCCGGGTGAACCGCGGCAGGCTTTTCACTGGATAGTGAGCGTTATTCACGCCACAAAATATGACACAGCTTATGATCTTTTTCGCGGCACAGCAGAACACGGGCGAAAATGTCATTAATTTCCCCGCCATCGGTATCCGCCAGGCCAATTACCACTTCGGCGAAGAAATCCGGATTCAGATCGTAATCCACATGCTCTTCCCAGTCTGCGGACGGGTCGAACAGTTCGGCGCCCCCGCGCTCTTCAAACTGCAGGTTAAACAGAATGATGTCCGCCGGGTCGAGGTTGTCGGCCGCCAGCTCGAGGAAGATATCGTAAGCCTGCTCAAGCGTTTCGTCTTCGGTCAGGCGGTTGTTTAAATCCATATCCATGATTGCTACTCATTCGGTATCTGATGGGCACGTTTTACAGCAACGGGCTGAAGAAGTAAAACAGTCGCTCGACGATCCGCTGCCAGAGCGGTCGTTTTAGCCAACGACGGGCGTCAAGCAGGCGCGAACGCGAGATATAGTCATCCTGGACCGCCGCCAGATCGCTGCCAAAACCGGCGTCATCAATGACCAGCGTAATCTCAAAATTGAGCCACAGGCTGCGCATATCCAGATTCACCGTCCCCACCAGGCTCAGTTCGCCATCCACCAGCACGCTCTTGGTATGCAACAATCCGCCTTCAAACTGATAAATTTTGACCCCGGCCGCCAGCAGCTCGGTGAAAAAGGCCCGGCTGGCCCAGCCCACCAGCAGTGAATCGTTCTTGCGCGGTAAAATAATACTCACGTCGACACCGCGCTGGGCGGCGGTACAGATTGCGTGCAGCAGGTCGTCGCTGGGCACGAAGTAAGGTGTCGTCATGATCAGATGCTCTTTCGCCGCGTAGGCGGCGGTGAGGAGCGCCTGATGGATCAGATCTTCCGGAAAGCCCGGGCCGGAGGCGATCGTGTGGATGGTATGCCCGCTGGCCTCTTCGAACGGCATGATATTGACGTCCGGTGGTGGCGGCAGAATGCGCTTTCCGGTTTCGATTTCCCAGTCGCAGGAGTAGACGATGCCCATCGAGGTCGCCACCGGGCCTTCCATCCGCGCCATCAGGTCAATCCACTGGCCGACCCCCGAGTCCTGCTTAAAGTAGCGCGGATCGACCATATTCATGCTGCCGGTATAGGCAATATAGTTATCGATCATCACCATCTTGCGATGTTGACGCAAATCCATCCGGCGCAGGAACACACGCATCAGGTTAACTTTGAGGGCCTCGACGACTTCAATACCGGCGTTACGCATCATCGCCGCCCATGGGCTGCGGAAAAAGGCCACGCTGCCCGCAGAATCGAGCATTAGCCGACAGTGAACCCCACGACGCGCGGCGGCCATCAGCGATTCGGCGACGCTGTCGGCCATACCGCCTGGCTGCCAGATATAAAAGACCATCTCGATATTGTGGCGGGCCAGTTGAATATCGCGGATCAGAGCCTGCATCACGTCATCAGATTCCGTCAGCAGCTGCAGCTGGTTGCCTTTTACGCCACCAATGCCCTGACGCCGTTCACACAGCTTGAACAGGGATTCTGCCACCGGGCTGTTATCTTCCGCGAAGATATGTTTGCAGGCTTTGAGGTCGTTTAACCACTTGGCCGTCGAGGGCCACATCGCCCTGGCGCGTTCCGCCCGGCGTTTGCCGAGATGCAGTTCGCCAAAGGAGAGATAGGCGATAATCCCCACCAGCGGCAGGATATAAATGATCAGCAACCATGCCATGGCGGACGGGACAGCGCGGCGTTTCATTAGAATTCGTAATGTTACACCGGCGATCAACAGCCAGTACCCCAGAATGACCAGCCAGTTCACCACCGTGTAAAAGGTTGTCATAGATGTAAAATCCTTTTGAATGACGTTATGTGATGAGTTTACGCATCAGTATTTTTCTGGCAAATAAAAACGCAGCGAAAGCGGTAGTCAGTTGCTGGCAGAGGTTTATAATGGAGGCTGTTTTCACTCGTAGAGTCGTTGCAATGAAGCGTAGTAGAACGGAAGTAGGGCGCTGGCGCATGCTGAGACAGGTGAATCGCCGTAAAGCGCGCTGGCTGGAAGCCCAATCGCGCCGCAATATGCGGATCCTTGCTATCAGGAAGGGACTGGTGAAACGGCAGCGTCATGCTCTGCTGTTTATTTTTCCCGACTGTTAAGCGAGCAGGCTAACGGCACCGTACGCGGTGCCGTTGTCGTTTTCTCAGCCCTGCGCTGAATTATCGTTATCATTGCCATCTTGACATCATTATTTTGCTCGACTGCGGTGCAACGACAGTTTGCGCCTGGCTTGCTTTCACGTCTCATTAAAATAGGCATGTCACGTTATTCCGGGCGGTTTGTTTCAGGCAGAACCTATTCCTGCCGCCACAGGAATTAATTGCCATGCAGTATTTATTGTTACCCAGACAGGTGCGGCGCTGTCGAATGCATGCCCACACTGGCCAGCAGATGCAGCCTGAAGTAAGTTGAGAAGAATGATGAAACAGGCGCAGTCAGATCATGGCGCATGAGGCTAAGCGTGCCGCTCCTGGTCTTAAATAATCTGCGCCTGTTTGTTTGCCTTTCAGAACGGTTGTCTGGATAACGCGCCTGAATAAAATGCACGCTATTACGCGTGCATTACTTTATTTTGCATAGGCTTCAGTGGATAAAGTGATGGTCACGTTATCACTTACCGCGGGCACATACTTATCAAGCTTGAAGTCTGAACGTTTGATTACCCCTGTTGCATCAAATCCAATCGCCTCTTTTTTCACCATTGGATGCATGTCCTGCTTATTGAGGGTTGCATGCAGAACTACCGGTTTGGTGATGCCTTTAATGGTCAGGTTACCTTCGACATCATATTTATTGTCGCCCTTGCTTTCCACTTTGGTACTCCGGAAAGTAGCCTCGGGAAACGTTTTGACATCAAAGTATTCTTTGCCTAAAAATTCATCGGTTAACGCTTTGACATGCGTGTCAATGGTTTTTACCGGCAGAGTAACGCTAACAGAAGATTTTTCAGGATTTTCTTTGTCAAAAGATAATTTCCCTGAAACATCAGAGATATAGGCGGTAGGGTTAGAGAAACCGAAATGGTTCCAGGCAATAACCACCGACGTGTGCTGCGGATCCAGGTTATATTCTGTCGCCGCAGCTTGTGATACAGGGATATATAAGGCAAGCAGAGAAAGAAATGCTGTTTTTTTCAGAACGTTCACAAAAAATTCCTCAAAATGGGCAAGTACACAAAGGGTAGCTTAAAAAGAGGGAAGTCTTATTGAAAACATTTGTTATTCCCTTTCAAAATTTTTAATCAAGCACGAATAACCCTACAGTAACGCAGCGTGAACTTTACGCAAGGCAATTAATAGAAGTTAAAAAATGATCATCGGCAATTTTAACCTGACGGTGAGATTTTTATTGGGCCATGTCAGTATATTGTGTGTGGTTATATCATTGCGGGGTTATTTTCCGGGGGAGAGAAATCACCGCGAGCCTGAATGCAGGAAGGTTGTTTAAGACCGGTTCAGTACCTTGCGAAAACCGGACATTAATCCCCGTTTATTCCATGGCTTAATATCGGCAGGGAGAAATTACCCGCATCAACATGCTTATCCAGTCAATGTAAAAAAAGAGCAATAACCATAAATTAGGCATTTATCCAATCTAATGTCGATGTGAAATGAATAAATGTCGATATATTATTCTGTGTTATTTATTTGTTGTAGTCATTTCGTTTTAATCCTTCCTGGCGTTTTTTTAGCTTTATCACAATAGTGTCGCGCAAAAAACAATCAATAAATAAATAAAATACAAGATCTTACATAACGGACTTACACAATTTATTAACAATTAAATATAATTCCCGACATCGATGTTTTATCGCCATTTTCTATCCCGGCATTATGCTTCATTTATGCCGTTTGGCTTACTGCGGGGAAAACATCGATAGTTAAATAAGAAATAGTTTTATTTCATGGTGTTATCAGGAGAGTTATTATGTCAAATACGAATCCCCGCTCATCCGGCTGGTTAGGCCTGTGGTGCCTGCTGGTCGGTGTGATACTGCTTGCGACAGGCCTGTTCTTTGTCATCGGCGGTTATAAACTGGTTTCCCTGGGGGGAAGCTGGTATTTCCTTATTGCCGGGGTTATTACCCTGCTCGCCGCGATTCAGTTTTTCCGCCGCAGGTCGTCCGCGGTGTGGCTGTTTGCTCTGGTATTCGTGGGTACCCTGATTTGGGCACTGTTTGATGCCGGCTTCGACTTCTGGCCGCTCGTTTCCCGTTTGATGGTACCCGCCGGGTTGATGCTGCTGGCGGCGGCCACCTGGCCTGCGCTACGTAAGCATGAAGGAAAGCCTTACAGCACCAAAGGGGCATGGGGGGGCTGCGTTGTTCTGGTTATCGCCATGGGCGTCACCTTTGTTCAGATGTTTCAGCCCCATCCCACAGTGGCGTTCAGCGGCGAGAAATTACCGCTGGTGCCGGTAAAAGAAGACGCTAAACAGCAAAACTGGGACCACTACGGCAATACTGCCGGCGGTAGCCGCTTTGTGGCGTTGGACCAGATCACGCGTGACAATGTAAAAAACCTGAAACCCGTCTGGACCTTCCATACTGGCGACACCCCGTTAAGCCCGGATGGCAATGGCGCAGAAGATCAGCAAACACCGCTGCAGGTAGGCGATCGTGTTTTCCTCTGTACCCCGCATAACAATGTGATCGCCGTCGATGCCGATAGTGGAAAAGAGATCTGGAGAGCGGAAATTAATGCGAAATCCGCCATCTGGATGCGCTGCCGAGGCCTGGCGTATTTTGATGCGACGAAGCCACTGACGCAGCCCACTGTGGCAGGCTCCACACCGATTCTGCCGGCACAGGTCGCGCCAGGTGCAGCATGCCAGCGTCGCATCCTGATGAATACGATTGATGACAGATTGATCGCCTTAGACGCAGATAACGGCCAATTCTGCCCGGACTTCGGGACGAACGGCAGCGTGAATCTGCGGGAAGGGATGGGCGCTGCGGCAGATCCAAGCTATGTGTTGACTTCAGCCCCGACGCTGGCTGGCACCACGGTGGTGGTTGGAGGCCGCGTGGCGGATAACGTCAGTACTGACATGCCTGGCGGCGTGGTGCGCGGTTATGACGTGATTACCGGCCAGCAGCGCTGGGCATTTGATCCGCGTAATCCGGATCCCAATCATGTTCTGCAACCGGGGGAACATTACAAACGCAGTTCCGCTAACTCCTGGGCGCCCATGTCATGGGATGCGTCGATGAATACCCTCTTTATTCCGATGGGGAGCTCCTCTGTTGACCTGTGGGGCGCAGACCGTATTCAGGGCGATCACAAATACGCCACTTCAATCCTGGCGCTGGATGCGACCACCGGGAAAGAGAAGTGGGTATACAAGACCGTGCGTAACGATCTGTGGGACTTCGATGTCCCGATGCAGCCAAGCCTGGTCGATTTCCCGACCAAAGAGGGCAACAAACCCGCCGTGGTGGTGGGGACCAAAGCGGGTCAAATCTATGTACTTGATCGCCTGACGGGTCAACCGCTTACCGAAGTGAAAGAGGTCCCGGTGAAACCGGCTGATATCCCAAATGAACAATATCCGGCGACGCAGCCGCGCTCTGTTGGGATGCCGCAGATTGGGGCGGAAACCCTGAAAGAATCTGATATGTGGGGGGCAACGCCGTTTGATCAGCTGGTCTGTCGTATCAGCTTCAAATCGATGCGTTATGACGGGCTGTACACCATGCCGGGGACCGATGTTTCCCTCAGCTTCCCGGGCTCTTTGGGAGGAATGAACTGGGGCAGCCTGTCTACCGATCCGAACAACCACTATATCTTCGTCAATGATATGCGTCTGGGTCTGTGGGTGCAGCTGATTAAGCAGGACCCACAAAGCGCGGTGGCTAACACCGGTGGTGAAGCGGTGAACGCCGGGATGGGGGCGGTCCCGATGAAAGGAACACCGTACTCGGTCAACAAAAACCGTTTCATGTCGCCGCTGGGGATCCCATGTCAGAAACCGCCGTTTGGTACGCTGTCCGCGATTGACCTGAAAACACAGAAAATCGTCTGGCAGGTGCCGGTCGGTACCGTCCAGGATACCGGTCCGTTTGGCATAAAAATGCGTGCTCAGATGCCGATCGGTATGCCGACGCTGGGTGGAACCCTGGCAACTCAGGGCGGCCTGGTGTTCATTGCCGGAACCCAGGACTACTACCTGCGCGCCTTCGATTCATCTACGGGTGAAGAAGTCTGGAAAGCCCGTCTTCCGGTAGGAAGCCAGGGGGGACCCATCAGCTATGTTTCGCCGAAGACCGGCAAACAATACATTCTGATTTCCGCCGGTGGAGCCCGCCAGTCGCCGGATCGCGGTGACTACGTGATTGCCTATGCGCTCGATAAGTAACAGGTAATTGGATCAGCGATAACGATCAGAGGCCCCCGCCGCACAGCGGGGGCTTTTCATATTAATGCAGGGATGGTGAGGCGTTAGGCGACGATGTTGAGGCAGGAGAGGGGATCTGACCCTGTACAGGACATGTCAGTGAGAGAACAGCCAAACTTTTCGCGTGATGGAAAAGGGCGGCATTTTAATGTTGTGTACCAAAATGCGCCCTTTAATCTGATGGCCCTGGTGTGTTTTTGTGGCTAACCAGAAAAATAGCAGGGGATTTTTTTCAAAATACTTTTTTGTACGGCTTAACAGAGACCTGGCGGTAGACGCCAGCCGCAATATACGGATCATCATTGGCCCAGGACTGCGCCGCTTCCAGCGACTCAAACTCGGCAATCACCGTTGAGCCGCTGAACCCTGCTGCGCCCGGTTCGTTGCTGTCAACGGCCGGCATTGGCCCGGCGGTAAGCAGCCGGCCTTCATCGTGTAAGAGTTGCAGACGCGCGAGATGCGCAGGGCGAACCGAGAGCCGCTTTTCCAGAGAATCGGCGATATCTTCAGCGTAGATAACGTAAAGCACGGCAAAGCTCCTTATCAATAATCAGGCGAATTACGTTAAGTTAAACCGCCCTGGACTGCAATGCAAAGATGCATACCGGTGTCGAATGCGCTGCCGACGCGGCTTTTTTCTGCAAATGGTGGCAAAAATTGACTCAGGTTAAGACGCCTTATTGAATATGATTGCTATTTGCATTTAAAATCGGAGCATCATTTTTCAACAGAAACGACTATGAGCGCAATGACCCTTGATTTACCTCGCCGCTTCCCGTGGCCAACGCTGCTGTCCGTGGCTATCCACGGTGCCGTTGTGGCGGGGCTGCTTTATACCTCGGTACATCAGGTTATTGAACAGCCTTCTCCGACGCAGCCGATTGAGATTACGATGGTCGCGCCGGCCGATCTTGAACCGCCCCCGGCGGCACAGCCAGTCGTGGAGCCCGTTGTCGAACCTGATCCTGAGCCGGAACCCGAGGTGGTGCCTGAACCGCCGAAAGAAGCGCCGGTGGTGATCCATAAACCGGAACCGAAGCCGAAGCCTAAACCCAAACCGAAACCCAAGCCGGAGAAAAAGGTTGAGCAGCCGAAGCGGGACGTGAAGCCGGCAGCAGAGCCGCGTCCGGCCTCGCCGTTTGAAAACAACAACACGACGCCAGCGCGCACCGCGCCAAGCACCTCGACCGCGGCCGCCAAACCCACCGTTACTGCCCCGAGCGGCCCGCGGGCGATCAGCCGTGTCCAGCCGACCTATCCGGCCCGCGCCCAGGCGCTGCGCATCGAAGGGACGGTGCGGGTGAAGTTTGACGTGACGCCAGATGGCCGAATCGACAACCTACAGATCCTCTCTGCCCAGCCGGCCAATATGTTTGAGCGCGAAGTGAAAAGCGCGATGCGCAGATGGCGTTACGAGCAGGCAAGACCGGGAACCGGCGTGACGATGACTATCAAATTCCGTCTGAGTGGGGTCGAGATCAACTGATAATGCGTTGCGGCGGACCCCCTGGTCCGCCGTGAGTCTTGTCTAACGCGTTTTTTCCGTCAATACATCGTCCAGCGCCTGCTGGACCGTCACCAGGTGCTGGCCACCAAACAAAATCGCCCGGTTCAGCAGGGTGTACAGCTGATAGATGGGCTGGCGATCGAGAAAACCTGCTGGCAGCGGTGAAACGGACTGGTAGCCGTCATAGATCTGCGGCGGTTGTTCCGGGTGCATCGGCAGCATGGCTAAATCGCACTCGCGATCGCCCCAGTAGCAGGCCGGATCGAAGATATAGGGGCCATCTGGTCCTAAGGCGCAGTTACCGGACCACAGGTCACCATGGAGCAGTGAAGGTTGCGGCTGATGGTTGGCCAGCCGCTGCTGAACCACATCGACTAAGGTATCGATATCGCCAAAGTGCAGCCCCTTCTCCGCCGCCAGCTCCAGTTGCCAGCCGATACGCTGCTCGGCAAAGAACACCGACCAGCGACGCTGCCAGGCGTTGGGCTGCGGCGTGGTGGAAAGATCGTTGTCGAAATCCAGACCAAACTGCGGCTGATCGCTCCACTGGTGCAGATGCGCTAACTGCTGG